>DATHEV010000407.1:0-9130 GCA_035318405.1 Iamia sp. | reverse complement strand
CCCCACGACCGGCCTGTCGGTCGCCTCCGGCTCGCCGACCGCCTCCACGTCGGTCAAGGTGACGGGCCCGCCGGCCACCATCGCCACCGCTCTGGACGGCATGTCCCTCACGGGCGGCTCCTCCGCCGGCAGCTATCGCCTGGTGGTCACCGTGGACGAGGCGGTCGGGAGCACCGTCGGGCAGGTCGCCACCGACTTCGCCACCATCACCGTGACCGCCCTGGCGCCGGTCCTGACCATGCCGACCAGCGTCTTCCTCGGCACGTCGACGACGCTCACCCTCAGGGGTGCCAGCGCGCCCATCATCACCGATTCCGACTCGCCCGTGGTCGACGTCCAGGTGCTGCTCCGCTCCGAAGACCTCTCCGGCGTCGACAGCCGGTTCAGCCTCGACGGCACCGCCGGTCTCACCACCACCGACGGAGCCGCGACGTCGTCGGACCACGTGGCCGTCACCGGCTCGCTGGAGGCCGTGAACGCCGCGCTCGACGGTCTCGTCCTGACGGCGTCCCCCACGGCCGAGACGTTCCTTCTCGCCGTGATCGTCGATGACGCCCCCGGGGCCGCCACCGGGCAGACGGCCGACCGCACGATGACGGTCACCGTCCTCGCGGGACTGCCGGCGACGACCGCCGGGGCGCCACTCGCCCTGGCGTCCCACACGTCGTCGCCCCCCCTCCTCGGTGCCGCCGCCCCCCAGGTGAGCGATGCGGACTCACCGGTCGTCGACGTGGTCGTCTCGACCTCAAGCACGAGCGGCCTCCCGACCGCGGACCAGCCCACGTTCACCCTCGACCCCCTGAGCGAGCTCGTCCTCGTGTCGGGGACGTCGCTGGCGTCGCACTCCGTCGCCTTCCGAGGATCGCCGTCGGCCGTGAACGCCGCCCTCGAGGGCATGGTCGTGCGAGGCGGCCCGACCGCCGGCACCTTCGGCATCAAGGTGGTGGTCGACGACCTGCCCGGCGCCGGCGGGAACACCTTCACGGCAACCACGGTCGTCACCGTCACCGACGCGGTCCCGACCGTCACCGTGCCCGGCTCGGCCCCGCACGCCTACCCCGGTCAGGCCCGGGACGTGCCCGTCACCGTGGGCGACGCCGACTCGGGCCAGCTCGAGGCCCGCGTGCGTGTCCTCGGGACGACCGTGGGCCGGCCGAAGGTGCGGGTGACGGCCCCCATCGGGCTGGTGGTCGATGCCGGCCCGGCCACCGGCACGGAGGACCTCCAGATCCACGGCACCGCCGCCGACGTGATCAGCGCCCTGGCCAGCCTGCGGGCCGTGGCCGGCACCGCCACCGGCACCTTCACCGTCGAGGTCGTCGTCGACGACGCCCGGCCCGAGGTCGGCAACACGGTGACCCGGACCATCACGGTGGCGGTCGAGCCGCCGCCGTCGGCCCCGACGGCCGTCGGCGCCCAGGCTCGGGCCGGTGGGGTCACCGTGACCTGGGCGGTCCCGTCGTCGCCGGGGCCCAACGCCCTGACCGGCTACCGGGTGCGGGTCCTCCGGGGCACCACGCCGGTCGCCACGGCCGACGTCGCTCCGTCGGTGCGGATCCGGGCCTTCGACGGCCTGGCCAACGGCACCGCGGTCACGGTCGAGGTGCGCGCCCTGACCGCGCTGGGCGCGGGGACGGTGGCAACCGCCGGGCCGGTGACCCCCCAGGCCTTCGCCCCGTTCGCCTCGGCGGGGGCGATGGTGGACCGGTTGTACCTGGACCTGCTGGGGCGGGCGCCGACGGCGGCCGAGCGCAGCGTTGCTGTCAACGGCTTCGGCGCGGGCACCCTCACGCCGGCGGGTCTGGTCGCCCAGCTGCGGGGGTCGGCCGACAACACCGGGAACGTCGACCCGGTGACCCGTCTGTACCGGGCCTACTTCCTGCGGATCCCCGACGCCGGCGGGCTGGACTTCTGGATCTCGCGCCGCCGGTCGGGCCAGTCGCTCAACCAGATCAGCCAGTCCTTCGCCCTGTCACCGGAGTTCACGACGCTCTACGGCGCGCTGTCGAACGAGGCGTTCGTCGAGCTGGTGTACGAGAACGTGCTCGGTCGTCCCGGTGAGGGTGACGGGGTGGCGTTCTGGACCGGCCAGCTGAACAGCGGGGCGCGGACCCGGGGCCAGGTGATGACCGGGTTCAGCGAGTCGCCCGAGTACAGGGGCCAGCAGCGGGCCGAGGTCGACGTGAGCGTCGCCTCCATCGGCCTGCTCGGGCGACGCCCCACGAACGCCGAGCACGCCAGCGCGGTGGCGGGCCTCGAGGGCGGGACCCTCACCCTGGCCGCCCTCCACACCTCGATCCTCACCAGCGTCGAGTACCGCGACCTCGTCACCTGACCTGGGGTTTGGGGCGCCGGGGCGAGGGGGAACAGGTGTTCGTATGATGGCGCTCCTCTATGGGCTTCAACAACACGCCGATGCCCTGGTCCGAGCTGGAGCGCACGCTCTCGGGGCGCGCCCGCACCGGCGAGCACCGGGGGGTGCCCAAGGATGGCGGCGACAGCCCGGCGTGGTCCACCCACCGGAGCTCCTACGAGCCCCCGCCCGACCTGGCCGAGGCCCGGACCCGTCGCACCCGGGGGATCGATCCTCCGCCCGGGGGCGGCACGCCCTACGCCGAGCTCCACTGCCGCTCGAACTTCAGCTTCCTCGAGGGCGCCTCGCACCCCGAGGAGCTGGTGGAGGAGGCGGCCCGTCTGGGGCTGGAGGCCCTGGCCATCACCGATCGCGACGGCTTCTACGGCGTGGTCCGTCAGTCCGAGGCGGCCACGGTGGTGGGCGTGCCCGCCGTCTACGGCGTCGACCTCGGCCTGGGCGATCACCCCATCCCCACCGGCCCGTGGGGTTCCGCCGGTTCGGCGGGCTCGGCCGGCCCGGATGGCTCGGCGGACCCAGCGGGCCGACCGGGCACGAACGGCACGGGCGACGGGCGGGGCGCGGCGGGCTCGTCCGGCCCGGCTGGGTCGTGGGACTCGGCTGGTTCGGCGGGCCCGGCGGGCTCGTCCGGTTCGTTCGGCTGGGCGGGGTCGGCGGGGGAGTCGGCGCCCGGGCGGGTGGTGGTCCTGGCCCGGGGTCGTCGGGGCTACGCCAACCTGGCGCGGGTCGTGAGCCGGGGCCAGATGGCGGGGGAGAAGGGCGCCCCCCGCCTCACGCTGGCCGACCTGGCCGACGTCGGGGGCCGGGGCACGCCGGGCGAGGGCGGCTGGGTGATCCTCACCGGTGGGGCCGACGGCAGCATCCCCGCCACCCTCATGGCCGAGGGCCCGGCGGCCGCCCGCCGCCGTCTCCAGCAGCTGGTGGCCCTGTTCGGCCCCGACCAGGTGCGGGTCGAGATCTGGGACCACGGCGACCCCATGGACGCGGCCCGCAACGAGGCCCTGGTGGAGATGGCGCTGCGCACCGGCGTCGAGGTCGTCGCCACCAACGACGTCCGCTACGCCCACCCCGCCCGCCACCGTCTGGCCACCGCCCTGGCCGCCGTGCGCCAGCGCCGCAGCCTCGAGGCCCACGACCCCTGGCTCCAGGGCGGGGCCACGGCCCACCTCCGCTCCGGGGCCGAGCAGGCCCGCCGCTTCGCCCGCTTCCCCGGCGTGGTCGAGGCCGCCGCCACCCTGGGCCGCGAGCTGGCCTTCGACCTCCGCCTGGTCGCCCCCACGCTCCCCCCGTTCACCGATGCCGACGGCCGCCCCGTCGACGAGGCCGCCTTCCTCCGCCAGGTCGTCGAGGAGGGGGCGACCCAGCGCTACGGGGCCCGCCCGGCCTCGGGCACCAACGCGGCCTGGACCCAGGTCGACCGCGAGCTCGAGCTGATCGAGATCCTCGGGTTCCCCGGCTACTTCCTCGTGGTCTGGGACATCGTGCGGTTCTGCCGCCGGAGGGGGATCTACTGCCAGGGGCGGGGCTCGGCGGCCAACTCGGCCGTCTGCTTCGCCCTCGGCATCACCGCCGTCGACGCCGTCAAGCACGGCCTGCTGTTCGAGCGCTTCTTGTCGCCCGAGCGCGACGGGCCGCCGGACATCGACATCGACATCGAGTCGACCCAGCGGGAGGACGTGATCCAGTACGTCTACGAGCGCCACGGCCGCGAGCGGGCCGCCCAGGTGGCCAACGTCATCTGCTACCGGGGCCGCTCGGCGGTCCGGGACATGGCCCGGGCCCTCGGCTACGCCCCCGGCCAGCAGGACGCCTGGGCCAAGCAGGTCGACCGGTGGGGTGGCCTCCACCTCGACCCCGGCACCCCCGCCGCCACCGGCCCCGGCGCCAGCAGCCCTGCTGCCGCCGGCCCGGGCTCGCCCGCCACCGGGCCCGCGGCCCCGGGTTCGGGATCGGTCGTCCGGGGGCCGGGGGGCGTGGCCGCGACGGTCGACATCCCCCCGGCGGTGCTGGAGCTGGCCCGCGAGGTCGTCGACGCGCCCCGCCACCTCGGGATCCACTCCGGCGGCATGGTCATCTGCGACCGGCCGGTGGTCGAGGTCTGCCCGGTCGAGTGGGGCCGCATGGCCGACCGCAGCGTCCTCCAGTGGGACAAGGACGACTGCGCCGCCATCGGCCTGGTGAAGTTCGACCTCCTCGGCCTGGGGATGCTGTCGGCCCTCCACCTCACCGTCGACGCCATCCGGGCCTGGTCCGGCCACCACCTCGACATCGCCGAGCTCCCCCCGGACGATCCGGAGGTCTACGCCATGCTGTGCCGGGCCGACTCGATCGGTGTGTTCCAGGTCGAGTCCCGGGCCCAGATGGCCACGCTGCCCCGCCTCCGGCCCCGGCGCTTCTACGACCTGGTGGTCGAGGTCGCCCTCATCCGCCCGGGGCCGATCCAGGGCGGCTCGGTCCACCCCTACATCCGCCGCCGCAACGGCGACGAGGAGGTCACCTACCCCCACCCCCTGTGCGAGCGGGCCCTGGCCAAGACCCTCGGCGTGCCGCTGTTCCAGGAGCAGCTCATGCAGATGGCGATCGACGTGGCCGGGTTCAGCGCGGCCGAGTCGGACCAGCTCCGCCAGGCGATGGGCTCGAAGCGGAGCCAGCGCCGGATGGAGGTGCTCCACGACCGCTTCTGCGCCGGCTCGGGCGCCCTCGGGGTCCCTCGGGAGACGGCCGAGGAGCTGTGGGACAAGCTGGCCGCCTTCGCCAACTACGGCTTTCCCGAGAGCCACTCGGTGAGCTTCGCCTACCTCGTCTACGCCTCGTCGTGGATGAAGCGGTACCAGCCGGCGGCGTTCTGCGTCGGCCTGCTCAACGCCCAGCCCATGGGCTTCTACTCACCCCATTCGCTGGTGCGCGACGCCCGTCGTCACGGCGTGCCGGTGCGGGGGCCCGACGTCAACGCCTCCCTGGTCGACGCCACCCTCGAGGTCGACTGCGTCGACGTGGCCGGGCCGCGGTCCTACGTCGGCGCCCCGCCCGAGCTGTGGGGGGTGGGCGGGCCGGCCGTCCGCCTCGGCCTCGGTGCGGTGCGGGGGGTGGGTGACGACCTGGCCCACGCCATCGCCGACGGCCGGTGGCCGGAGGGGCCCAACGGGCCCGAGCGGCCGTACGTCGACGCCGAGGACCTGGCCCGGCGCTCGGGCGCCTCGCTCGCCGCCCTGGAGGCCCTGGCCACCGCCGGCGCCCTCGACTGCTTCGGGCCCGACCGCCGTCAGGCGCTGTGGACCGTCGGCGCCGTGGCCCAGTCCCGCTCCGACCGGCTGTCGGGCATCGTCACCGGCGCCGAGGCGCCCACGCTGCCGGGCATGACCCCCGCCGAGCAGGCCTCGGCCGACCTGTGGGCCACCAGCATCAGCGCCGATGGCCACCCCACCCGGTTTGTCCGGAGCGAGCTGGTCGAGCTCGGGGTCGTCACCGCCGTCGGCCTGGCCCACGTCCCCGGCCCCACCGGCCCCCGACCCGGCGCCACCCACCCGGCCACCGACGCCGACCTCGGCCCCCTCGACGCCCTCGACCTCGACCTGGGCCCCCGGGAGGACATCGACCCCGTCCTCGACCTCGGGGAGGGCCCGAGTGCCGGGGCCACCAGGAGCGGCCGGGGCCCGGACCGGGACCGGAGCGGGGTGCGGCGGGTCGAGCCGGCCTTCGTCGCCGCCGGTCCCGAGCCCGGCCCCGCCGCCGCCGACGAGGCCGGCGGCTGGCTCCGCCACGCCGTGGTGACCTCCGCCTCCTGGGGCTGGCCCTCGGCGTCGTCGGCCGTCCCGGCAGGGGACCAGTGGTCGCGGGCGGATGCCCCTCGGGTGCTGGTGGCGGGGGTGGTGACGCATCGCCAGCGTCCGGCCACCGCCGGCGGCACCATCTTCGTGAACCTCGAGGACGAGACCGGGCTGGTCAACGTGGTCGTGTCCAAGGGGTGCTGGTCCCGGCACCGGCGGGTGGCCTCCTCGGCCCCGGCGCTGCTGGTGCGGGGACGTCTGGAGCGGGCCGAGGGCGTCACCAACGTGATCGCCGAGCGCATCTGGGCCCTCGACCTCCAGGCCCCGGCGCAGAGTCGCGACTTCCGCTGATGTGCCAGGGTGGCCCGATGACCGTGCGGCGCCCCCTGCTGGCCCTGGCCTCCCTCCTCCTCGTGACGGCCGGGCTCGTCGGCTGCGGCGACGACGACGGCGACGACGCCGGCGGCGGCGGCGGGACCACCACGACCGAGGCCACCGACGGCGATGGCGGCACCACTGCCTCCAGCGACGCCACCGACACGACCGAGGGCTCCACCACCGAGACGTCGACCGACGACGAGCCCACCACCGCCGGGGGCTCCACCACCAGCCCCAACCTGCCGCCCAACGACAGCCCGCTCGTCGACCTCCTCCTCGACCCTGCCACCCTGGGCCCGGACTTCGTCGCCGACGACAGCCTCGGCGACGGCAGCTTCGACACCGACCTGTGCGAGGAGATCACCCTCGAGGCCACCTGGGACGACCAGGCCGCCCAGGCCCTCCTCGCCGGCACCGGCGACGACGCCGTCATCTTCCAGCAGGCCATCCTCCGCTTCCCGGACGAGGCGGCCGCCGAGGCCTTCACCACCGAGGTGGGGGACGCCCTCGTCGCCTGCCAACCCGGCACCGAGATCACCCCCGTCGAGGGCGTCGGTGACGAGGCCTTCCTGGGCGCATCTCCCTCCGCCGAGTTCACCACCGCGGCGGGCCTGGTCCGCGTCGGTGACCTGGTGACGACGCTCCTCGGCCTCACCGCCCCGAACGTCCCGGCCCCCGTCGACGAGCCCACCCTCGCCGCCGCCGCCGGCCTCCTCGCCGGATAGCCAGCGCCCGCCCCGTCCGTCCCGCCGACCTCGCCGGCCGCGTCAGTCGTCGGTGCGAGTTCGGCCTCGGCGCTTGACGGCGTGGGCGAGGGCCCGGACGACGAGCCAGAGGAGGGCGGCGACGACGGCGGTGGCCACGCCGCCGGCGAGGGCGGCGGCGAGGCCGACGTCGGGGCAGCGGGCGGGTTCGGACTCCCACTCGTCGAGGGGGACGTCCTGGCCGGCGACGCGGAGGACGTCGTCCTCCAGATCGGCCGGGACGAACCGGGGGCCGCCCCAGCTCTCGCCGTCGGGGCCCTCCACCAGGACCCGCAGGCGCCGGTCGGGGAGCTCGCCGCCGGGGCGACGGTCGTCGACCTCGTAGCCGTCGACCGCCGGGGCCACGGGCACGACCAGCCGGGCCGGGCCGGTGGCGACCGCCGACCACACCGCCTCCTCGGGCGACTCCGGGTCCACCAGGTCGACCCGCTCGATCCCGCCCTCGCCGCACGTCTTGGCCCGCACCTCCACCGTGCCGTCGACCGGCACGACCCCGACCGACGCATCCGGCCCGCCGCCGCACGCCGCCAACGCCCCGGCCAGCAGCCCGGTGCCGACGACGACCCGCGCCGTCCGCCGCCGGGCGCGGTGGGGGACGGGACGGGGCCGTTCACTAGGTTCGCGGCCGTGGAACCGCCGGCCGACCGTCGTCACCCCGGAGTGTGTAGCAGTGCCCGCTGACAAGGACGCGGCCAAGCGGCGCCGCCAGGCCCGCAACCGCCAGGAGCGCGAGAACCGTCAGGCCCGCACCGAGGGCGCCAAGCGGGCATCGACCCGGCCCTCCCGCACGGTCGAGGAGACGCCGGCGAAGAGCCGGTCCAAGACCAGCCTGGACAAGACGCCGGCCCGATCCGCACCCGCGTCCGGGGGCATCCTCGGCCGGCTGTTCCCGCCCCGTCCCGAGGCCCCGGCCAAGGGCGCGGACGGCCGTCCCGCCCGTGGCGCGGTGGTGCCCACCAAGGGCACCGACGGCCGCCCCGGCCGGGGCGCGGCGGCGTCGACCGAGGGCGCCGAGGCCCGTCCCGCCCGCGCCGGTCGCCAACCCCGCCCGCCGTCCGTGGTGGTCGAGGTCGACGACATCGGCGGAGCCCGCGGCCTGCTGGTCCGCCTCACCGCCCAGCCCGGTGGGCGGGCCATCGTGCTGGCGCTGCTCGTCTCGGTCGTCTTCGCCGTGACCCTGCTGGCCTTCCCGGTCCTGCCGTCGACCGATCTGGCCGGCTACGGCGAGACGGTCGTCGAGGCCCGGGTCGAGGCCGAGGGCGGTGACGACGGTGCCGTCGACGACGCCCTGGCCGACTTCACCCGCAGCCCGGTGGAGAGCGTCCGCGGTCTCGACTACCGCCCGCCCCAGCTCTACGTCGCCATCGGCATCGCCCTGGTGCCGATCCTCATCGCCGGCTTCGCCGTCCGCGGCCTGCTCCGCCCGACACGGAGCCGCACCCTGTTCATGACCGCCATCGCGGGTGTCCTGTACTTCGTCGCCAACCCGGGTGTGGGCCTCTACTACGTGCTCGGTGTCATCGCCCTGGGGTTCGGCGCGTACCAGTCCTCGAAGGCCGACAAGGCCGCTCTGGCGGCATCGGCCTAGGTCAGCCGCCGCGCGGACGTTCGGGGTTGACGCCCCGGGCTCGGAGGAGGATGGTGACGGCAGTCACCGGGTCGGTGATGGTGCAGTCGCCGGCTTGACCTTGACAAAGCAGAAGGGTGAAGTCACCGCCCGTTCCGTTTCGAGGGACACCACGGATGCGTTCGTAGCGTGGGCCCCGACGAAGAGGAGACGACCTGCCGGGACCGCCGGCCTCTCTTCGTCGCTGCCCACCTCGAGACCACCGGGTCCCTTCACACCG
>DATHEV010000406.1:0-2716 GCA_035318405.1 Iamia sp. | reverse complement strand
GGGCTGTGGGTCCTCGGCGCCGCGACGGTCGCCCTGGTCAACCTGGACGCCGCCGTCGTCCTCCTCACGCCGGTGGCCATCCGCGCCGCGGTCCGCGCTGGGGAGGACGCCCGGGGCCTGGCCCTGCAGCCCGCTCTGCTGGCGTCGCTGTCGTCGTCGTGGCTCCCGGTCTCGAACCTCACCAACCTCATCGCCGAGGAGCACGACCGCCGGGGCCCGGTCGCCTTCCTCGTCCACCTCGGCCCGGCGTCGCTCGCGGCCGTGGTCGTCGGCTTCGTGCTCTGGCGGCGGGCCTGGCCCCGCCCGGCCCCGCCGTCGCCCACCCCTGCGGCCGTCACGCCCGGTGACGACCGCGAGGCCCTGGTGGTGGCGGGCGCCGCGGCGGTGGTGCTGCTGCTGGGGTTCACCGTCGGGGGCGCCTTCGGCGTGCCGCCGTGGGTCGTCGCCGCCGTGGTGGTGGTCGGCCTGATGATCCGGGCGCGGACGATCCCACTCGCCGCCGTGCCGTGGTCGAGCGCGCTCACGGTGGCCGGTCTCGCCGTGCTGGCCGTGGCCGTCGCCGAGCAGGTCGACGTCGGTGCCGTCCTGGGCGACGGTGGGGGCGCCGCCGGCACGGCCCGGATCATCGGCGTCGGCGCCCTCGGGGCGAACCTCGCCAACAACCTCCCGGCGTTCGTGGCCGGCCTGCCCCACCTGCCGGCGGGTGAGGCCCACCGGTGGGCCTGGCTGCTGGGCGTGAACATGGGCCCGACCGTCGTCGTCACCGGCTCGCTGGCCGGCCTGCTGTGGCTGGACGTGGCCCGCCGCAGCGGCCTCGACGTCGGCTGGCGCGACTACGCCCGGGCCGGGGCCCTCGTCGGCCTGCCCGCCCTGGTCGTGGCCACGGCCGTCCTCACCGTCACGGCGTAGGGGCAGGGCGCCGGCCGTTCCGTGTGCGGGTTCGACCGTTTGCGGCATCGACGCGCACACGGAACGCCATCGGTAGGGTCCGGCGCCGTGGAGTCGCCGTCGTCGGACATCAGGGTCGAGGTGGCCGAGGGGGTCGCCCGGCTGACCATCGACCGCGAGGCCCAGCGCAACGCCCTGTCCTGGGACGCCATCGCCGCCCTGCGGTCGCTCGTGGCCCAGGCCAAGGCCGACACCAGCATCCGGGTGGTGGTGCTGACGGGGGCCGGCGACCGGGCCTTCTGCTCGGGCGCCGACCTCGGGGGCATGGCCACCGGCACCGCCGATCCGTCCGCCACCCACGCCGCCCGGGGCGAGCTGGCCGGCCTCTTCACCGACCTCTGGGCCCTGGGCAAGCCCACCATCGCCCGGGTGCGGGGCTACGCCCTGGCCGGGGGCTTCGGCCTCGCCCTCGCCTGCGACCTGGTGGTGGCGGCCGACGACGCCGTGTTCGGCACGCCCGAGATCGACGTCGGGCTGTGGCCTCACCAGATCACCGTCCCCCTGGTCCGGTCGATGCCCCCCAAGCGGGCGCTCGAGCTGATGATGACCGGCCGCCGGGTCGACGCCGCCGAGGCCGACCGCATCGGCTTCGTCGCCCGGGTCGTCCCCGTCGCCGAGCTCGACACCGCCGTCGACGAGCTGGCCGCCACCCTCGCCGCCAAGTCGCCGACCGCCATGCGGGTCGGCCGCGACGGCTTCTACGCCACGCTCGACATGGCCGCCGCCGAGGCCCTCGCCGTCCTCCACCCACTGCTCACCGTCACCGCCTCCACCGCCGATGCCGCCGAGGGGATCGCCGCCTTCCGGGAGAAGCGCCCGCCCGAGTGGCCCAGCGCCGAGGCCTGAGGTGCCGCGACCTGATCGCTACACCAGGTCCGCCGGCAGGGGCTCGGCGTGGACCACGACCAGCTCCTGCACCGCCCGCGTGAGGGCGATGTAGAGCAACCGTCCGGCGGACGAGTCGTCGAGGGCCTCGTCGGCGAACCGGGCCGGCTCGACCACCACCACGCCGTCGAACTCGAGGCCCTTGGCCTCCGCCGGGCTGACCACGCTCACCGCCGCGCCGGTGACGGCCCGGGCGCCCTGGCCGGCGTCGACGCCCGCCGCCAGCAGGGCGGCGGCGAGGGCGTCGCGCCGCTCGGTGCCGGGGACGATCACGCCGACCGACGCCCACGCCCCGGCCAGGTCCTGCACCGCGGTCACGGCGGTCGCCTCGAGCTCGCCGGGGTCGGCCACCGCCAGCAGCTGGGGAGCGCGCCCGCCGACCCGGACCGAGCGGGTCGCCACCAGTCCGGGGGCGACCCGGGGCAGGAGCCGGTCGGCCAGCTCCATGGCGGCGGCGGGCACCCGGTAGCCGACGGTCAGGTCCTCCCGCCGGGCCGTGGCCGGCGAGCCGAGGTGCCGCAGGGCCTCGTCCCACGAGGAGGTGGCACCGGGCTCGGTGGCCTGGGCCAGGTCGCCGAGGATCGTCATCGACGCCGACGGGCACCGCCGGGCCAGCGCCCGCAGCGCCATGGCCGAGAGGTCCTGGGCCTCGTCGGCGACGAGGTGGCCGTAGGTGCGGGGCACGCCGTCGATGCGGTGCACGGCCTCGTCGACCAGCACCGCCTCGGACACGGTCCAGCGCTCGTCGTCGAGGCTGGCCGCCGCCGGGCGCAGCACCAGGGCCTGCTCGGCCGGGTCGAGGATCCCCGAGGCGGCGCGGCCCAGCGCCGTCCGGCTGGTGAGGAGGCGGCGCACGAGGGTCGGGGCGCTGGCCGACGGCCAC
>DATHEV010000405.1:0-7998 GCA_035318405.1 Iamia sp. | reverse complement strand
GGCCCAGGGCTACTTCGCCTATCGCAGCTACGACATCACCGAGAGCTTCGAGGGCATCAGCGACTCCCCGAAGTACCCCGACGCGGTGGGCATCGGCGAGGTCATCACCGAGCTGTACGCCTCCGGCGAGGTCCAGGAGGTCGTGCTGGTGTACACCCGCTTCGTCTCCATGGGCCAGCAGGACGTCGTGGTCCGCAAGTTCATGCCCCTCACGGGCGTCGGCGGTGCCCCGAAGGACGACGAGCGGGCCGCCTCGGCCTACGAGTTCGAGCCCGAGCCGGGCCCGATCCTCGAGTCGCTGCTGCCCCGCTACGTCACCGCTCGGCTCTACGCCGCCCTCCTCGACTCGGCGGCCTCCGAGCACGCCAGTCGCCAGCGGGCCATGAAGGCCGCCACCGACAACGCCGAGGAGCTGATGATCAAGCTCACCCGGGTGATGAACCGGGCCCGGCAGGACAGCATCACCAACGAGATCATGGAGATCGTGGGCGGGGCCGAGGCCCTCCGATCGGCCAACGCCGACGACCCCGATGAGCTCCTCATCGACCACGTCTTCCAGTCCGACCCGTTCGACCACCCGGTGCCCCCGCATCGCGCCCACCACTTCCCCGTAGGAGATGCCTCGTGACCACGACCGAGCCCGACACCAAGCTCAAGGACGGCCGCGTCGTCACCGTCGCCGGTCCCGTCGTCGACGTCGAGTTCCCGCGCGGCGCCATGCCGGAGATCAACACCTGCCTCTCGATGACCATCGACGCCCCCGGCGGCGAGACCATCGAGGTCCGGGCCGAGGTCGCCCAGCAGATCGGCGACGGCCGCGTCCGGGCCATCGCCATGAAGCCGACCGACGGCCTCAAGCGGGGCGCGCCGGTGAAGAACCTGGGCCGGGGCATCCAGGTGCCGGTCGGCACCGGCACCCTCGGCCACGTGTTCAACGTGATCGGCGAGCCCCTCGACATCACCTCCGAGGAGCTGGGCGAGATCGAGACCCGGTGGGAGATCCACCGCCCCTCGCCCACCTTCGACGCCCAGGAGCCCTCGTCCACGGTGTTCGAGACGGGCATCAAGGTCATCGACCTGCTGACCCCGTACAAGACCGGCGGCAAGATCGGCCTGTTCGGCGGCGCCGGCGTGGGCAAGACGGTGCTCAT
This sequence comes from Iamia sp., assembly GCA_035318405.1. Lineage (GTDB taxonomy): Bacteria > Actinomycetota > Acidimicrobiia > Acidimicrobiales > Iamiaceae > Iamia. Next base: position 6,847 of record DATHEV010000405.1, on the reverse strand, counting down.
CCAGGAGATGATCCGCCGTGTCGCCCAGGACCACGGTGGCGTGTCCGTGTTCGCCGGCGTGGGCGAGCGCACCCGTGAGGGCACCGACCTCATGATCGAGATGGAGGAGGCGGGCGTCCTCGAGAAGGCCGCTCTCTGCTTCGGCCAGATGGACGAGCCGCCGGGCGTGCGCCTCCGCGTCGCCCTGTCGGCCCTCACCATGGCCGAGTACTTCCGGGACGTGCAGCAGCAGGACGTGCTCCTGTTCGTCGACAACATCTTCCGGTTCACCCAGGCGGGTTCCGAGGTGTCGACCCTGCTGGGCCGCATGCCCTCGGCCGTGGGCTACCAGCCCACCCTGGCCGACGAGATGGGCGTCCTCCAGGAGCGCATCACCTCGACCCGGGGCCGGTCGATCACCTCGCTCCAGGCCGTGTACGTGCCCGCCGACGACTACACCGACCCGGCGCCGTTCAGCTCGTTCACCCACTTCGACGGCACCACCGAGCTGAGCCGTGACATCGCCGCCCTCGGCATCTACCCCGCCGTGGACCCCCTGGCCTCGACCTCCAACATCCTCGCCCCCGAGGTGGTCGGCCAGCGTCACTACGACGTCGCCCGCTCGGTCCAGCAGATCCTCCAGCGCTACAAGGAGCTCCAGGACATCATCGCCATCCTCGGGATGGACGAGCTGTCCGAGGAGGACCGCGTCACCGTCGACCGGGCCCGCAAGATCCAGCGGTTCCTCTCCCAGCCGATGTACGTGGCCGAGACCTTCACGGGCCTGCCCGGCATCACCACCCCGGTGGCCGAGACGGTCGACAGCTTCGAGGCGCTCGTCCGGGGCGACCTGGACGACCTGCCCGAGCAGGCGTTCCTCAACGTCGGCGGCGCCGAGGCCGCCCAGGCCAAGGCCTCCGAGCTCCGCAAGTCGGCGGGGGAGTGAGGTCAGCCCGATGACCCTCGAGGTCCAGGTCGTCTCGCCCGAACGCATCCTCTGGTCGGGCGAGGCCGAGCGGGTCATCACCCGCGTCGAGGAGGGGGGCGACATCGCCTTCCTCGCCGGCCACACCACCTATCTGGGTCAGCTGGCCTCGGGTGTCACCGAGATCGCCCAGGAGGGCGGCGAGGTCATCAGGGTCGCCGTCCACGGCGGCTTCGTCGAGGTCAGCGACGACCGCGTGTCGCTGCTGTCCGACCAGGCCGAGCTGGCCACGTCGATCGACGTGGCCCGGGCCCGGGCGGCCCAGGAGCGGGCCGAGAGCACGCTCCGCAGCGGTGACGAGGACGACGAGGCCACCGAGGCCGTGAGGCGGGCCGAGGTCCGTCTCCGGGCCGCCGGCGAGGACGCCAGGTCCTGAGACGTCTCGTGGGCCCGGGCTTGGCCGCCGGGTCCGAACTGTGATCTGATCTCGGCGTTCCGGCCGGGGGGCCGGGCGGGGACCGACGGGGGAACATCGTGGATCAGTCACCGACTCAGGCGATCCTGGACGAGCGGCGCGCCTTTCAGCGGATGCCGGACGGGACGATCGGGGTGCGGCAGCTCTTCGGCGCCGACCTGGTGGTGCTCCTCCTCGCCGTCCTGCTCCCCCTCGCCGTCATCGCCCTCGTGGCCGGCACGCTCGTCCTCCTGGATGGCGTGCTCCCCGAGCGGAGCGCCGCCGGCACCACCGTGGAGGGTGGCCGGTGAGCGGCCCGCTGAAGCCCCCCACGTGGCGGTGGCGCCGCCGCAATGCGGTGGCACCGCTGGAGATCACGCCCGTCGACAAGATCGCCCAGGCGTACGTGCCGAGCCTCGACCGCCTCGCGGTCGAAGCTCGCTCGGTCGCCGTGCCCGCCGGCATCGCCCTCACCCTGATCATCGGTGCGCTCCTGGCCACCGTCGCGGCCTTGACCCTCACCGGCTTCGCCGTCGAGCGCTCGGCCGTGCTCGACGACCTCGACTCGGTCTCGCAGGAGCTGACCGTCCGTGAGGCCCAGGCCTGCCGCGACCGCCGTCAGGACCTGGAGGACGCTCGCACCCGCCACATCGACGAGACCGGCGGGAGGCCGACCGACATCGACGATCTGAGTCCCGGTGCCGACGACTTCGTGCTGGATCGCAACGGGCACCCGGTGCCGGCGCCCGGCAGTGCGTGCGAGAGCATCGGCGCGACGTCGACGTCGTCGGCGCAGGCGGTCGAGGACCGCGCCGCGGCGGCGTGGGCCGAGGTGGCGGCGTCGCTCGGGGTCGCCCTGATCTGGGCGAGCGTCCTGGCCCTCTGGATCGGCGCCGGCGCCGTCTCGTGGTGGCTGGCGGCGGCCTACCGATGTCTCCCCCGGGCGGCCCGCGGGGTGACCCCTCGCCGGGCCTACACGCTGGTCCGCACCATGGCCGGGACGACCCTCGCCTTCTACGTGGCCGCCTTCCTGGTCGACCGCCACGTGGCGGACCAGGAGCCCCTGACGGGCGCCCTGATCGTCCTGGTCGTCGTGACCGCCTGTCTGGCGTTCCTGGTGCGCGCCCTGCTGGTGGTGATCGACATGATCGGCGACGTCACCTTCGAGTTCTGCGGGCGGCACTACGGCACGTCCCGGGCGATGCGGCTGAGCGTCCTCGGTCTCGTCCTCGTGCCGGGGGCCCGGTTCGGCCTGGGGGTGCTGGCCGGCGCGGCCTCGTACGGGTCCGTCCTCCAGGACGCCATCTCCGTCGGCGTCCTCCTGGTGTACCTCGTCGCCCTGATCCTGCCCGTGGTCTTCGTGGTCTGCCTGGTGGTCTCGATCGTCCTGGCGAACACCGGGATCGGGGGACGTCTGCGCGAGGGGGCCGAGGAGCTCCAGGCGGCCGAGGCGAGGGAGCGGGAGCGGGCCCGCCTGGCTGCCTCTGCCCAACCGGTCGGCGTCTAGCCCCGGGGCTCCGCCCCTGGTCAGAGCCCTTTTGAAAAAGATGTGGGGAACCCGGTTTGGGCCGGTTTCCCAGCGGGCATGGTGCCGCCGTCCCGATCACGAGCTCCGGCGCACCCCCGCCGCGCTGGACCTCACTGAAGTGGTCGAGGATGTATCACCCGCATCGAACCCGCCGGTCCCTCCCCCCCGCCGGCGGGTTCGACGCGTGGTGGGCCTCGATCTCGACTGCCGGCCTCGCTCGAAGGGGCCGGCCGACATCCCCGCTCAGAAGAGCCGGTGGACGTCCTCGGGCGGTCGGCCGATGACGGCCTTGCCGTCGCGCACCACGATGGGCCGCTGGAGGAGGATCGGGTTGTCGACCAGGGCGTCGAGCAGCTCGTCGGGGCTGGCATCGGCCAGCCCCAGCTGGCGGTAGGCGTCCTCGCCGGTCCGGACGATGTCCCGGGGATCGTCCAGGCCGAGAGCCTCCAGCAGAGCCACCAGCTCGGCCCGCGTCGGCGGCTCCTTGAGGTACTCCCGCACCTCGGCCTCGGCACCGAGCTCCTCGAGCAGGGCCTTGGTCTGGCGGGACTTCGAACAGCGTGGGTTGTGCCAGATCGTGGACGTCATCCGTAGTCCACGGAGCTGATCGCCTTGAGCTTCTGGCTGTGGTGGCGGGCGTCGACCTGGCGCACGGTGCCCGACTTGGACCGCATCACCAGCGACTGCGTCGTGGCCCCGAGTGCGGTGTAGTGGACGCCCTTGAGCACGTCGCCGTCGGTGATGCCGGTGGCGGCGAAGAAGCAGTTGTTCCCCTGCACCAGGTCGTCGGTCATCAGCACCCGGTCCAGGTCGTAGCCGGCGTCCAGGGCGGCCCGGCGCTCGGCGTCGTCGCGGGGCCACAGACGGCCCTGGATCTCGCCGCCCATGCACTTCATGGCGGCGGCGGCCAGGACGCCCTCGGGGGTGCCGCCGATGCCGAACAGGATGTCGGCGCCGGCGTCGGGCCAGGCGGTGGACACCACGCCGATCACGTCGCCGTCCTGGATGAGGCGGATGCGGGCCCCGGCCTCGCGGATCTCGCGGATGAGCTCGGCGTGGCGGGGCCGGTCGAGGACGACGGCGGTGACGTCGCGCACCGCCTCGCCCTTGGCCTTGGCCACGGCGGCCAGGTTGTCGGCGACCGGGGCGGTGACGTCGACGAGGCCGGCGGCCTCGGGGCCCACGGCCAGCTTCTCCATGTAGACGCACGGGCCCGGGTCGAACATGGTGCCCCGCTCGGACACGGCGATGACGGCGATGGCCCCGCCCCGACCCAGGGCCGTGAGGGTCGTGCCCTCCACCGGGTCGACGGCGATGTCGGTCTCGGGCGGCGAGCCGTCGCCGATGCGCTCGCCGTTGTAGAGCATCGGCGCCTCGTCCTTCTCGCCCTCGCCGATGACGACGATGCCGTCCATGGCGACGGTGTCGAGCACGATCCGCATGGCGTCGACGGCGGCTCCGTCGGCCCCCTCCTTGTCGCCCCGGCCCATCCAGCGCGATGCGGCCATGGCCGCCGCCTCCGTGACCCGGACGAGCTCCATGGCCAGGTTGCGGTCGGGGACCTGCGGGTCGGACGCCATGTTCGGACAGTAGTGGAGGGGGTGCCGGGCACCGCAGGCCGCCGGGCCGGGACCGGGCTGCCGACACCGGCTGACGCCCCCGCCGGGGGTGCCGACCCCGGAGTTGGGGGTGTCCCGGCGCTGGCCCGCGGGTATCCCCCCACTCGCATGCGCACTTCCCCCCTGGGCATGCGACGCCCCTCTGGGCGCGCGCCCCTCCTCCTCGTCTCGACCCTGGCCCTCCTCGTGGCCCTCGGCGCCGGGTGTTCCGACGACGACGGCGACGACGGAACCAGCCCCACCACCACCTCGCCCACCACCGAGACGTCCGACAGCCGCGACCCCGACGAGGCGACCACCACCGAGGCCCCCGACACCACCGCCTCGGAGCCGACCGAGACCGGCGGCGAGGTGCCACCTCCGGCCGAGGGCAGCGAGGTCGCCCTCGACGCCGGCCAGGCCGAGGCGGTCATCGGGCAGCTGCTCACCCGGCTCCAGGCGGTGCTGGCCGAGGCCAAGGCGGACGGCGACAACGCCGAGACGGTGCGCGCCGGGTTCACCGACGTGTTCGACGCCACCGAGGCGGCGGACCAGTTCGACGGGATCAACGAGTTCGGCGGCCTCCCCGTCGTCAGCGCGCAGCCCGGCACCCCGACGGTCGACGGTGTCGAGGTCGTCGGCGGGTCCGGCACCTGCGTCACCGGCACGGCCGAGATCGATCTCGATCCGTTGATGACGCAGTCCGTCGGGGCCCTCCAGCCGTACTCGTTCCGCCTCCAGCCGGCCGGCGACGGCGCCCCCGCGCCGGCGTGGCGCCTGTCCTACATGGGATTCGTCCGAGAGGGCGCCTACACGGAGAACGCCGCATGTCCCGCCTGACCCGGTCCGTCATCGCCGCCCTGGTCGCCCTGGGCGCCACCGTCTCGCTCGCCGCCCAGCCGGCCGCCGCCGGTGACGGGTGGGGCTTCGACGACGACGTCGTGGTGGCCGAACCGACCCCGCAGCCCGGTCCCGATGGCACGCCCGTGTCCTACGCCCCGCCGCCGAAGTTCTACTACGAGATCGTCTACGGGCGCGAGGAGGTCGGCCAGGAGGCGGGGTTCGACGTGGCGGGCTGCTGGGGCGTCATCCAGGTCGACCAGGACGACCCCCTCGGCATGACCTACGCCGAGGCCAGCGCCGGGGCCGACGAGTGGGGTGGCAACGGCAACGGCCAGGGCCGGTGCGTCGACGATCCCGAGGTGATCTTCGACATCGGTGCCTACATCCTCCAGATCTGGCAGACCACCGTGTACCCGCCCCCGCCCACCCCGCTGACGGTCAACAGCGACTTCGGCTCGGTCACCGGGCTCACGGCCTACCTCGAGATCGGTGGTGAGGTGCCGTACGTGCTCGGCGTGCCCAACCCCATCGGCGCCGACATCCTCGTCACCGCCACGCCCCGGTACGAGGTCGACTGGGGCGACGGCGCCACGGTCGCCACCCGTTCGCAGGGCGGCCCGTACCCCGGCGGCGACCTCACCCACATCTACACCGAGGTCGGCGTCGAGACCGTCACCGTCGATGCCTACTGGAGCGGCACCTGGGAGGCGGGCGGCGAGGCCGGCACCCTCCCCGAGCTGGCCACCCCCACCACCGCCACCGTCGACGTCCCCGTCGAACAGCGCCAGGCGGTCATCGACCCCGAGTAGCCGGGCTTTCCCTCAACTCCTGGTTCACCCATCCGAATGAAGTGGGGTGCTCGGCCGAGCACCCGAGGTCGTGGCATGGATGGTCGAGGGAGCGGGAGCGTCGTCACCGAGGCGAGCACTCCGCGCCCGAGGACCCGGTCGCGCTGGGTCCCCTGGGTCGGCTTCCTCCTGGTGGCCGTCGTCGCCGTGGCGACGGCGGGGGTGGTCGACGGTGTGGTCGACGACCAGGAGCGTCGGCTCCTCGACCAGCAGGCCGATGCCGCCGAGGCCGTGATCCAGTCCTCGTTCTCCACCCTGGCCAGCACGCTCCCCCTGCTCGGCGCGCTGGGCCAGCCGGGGATCGGCAGCCCGGTGCTGTTCGACACGGTGGCCGGGGCCTTCGCCGGCGACGACGGCCTCGCCGGCGTGGCCCAGGAGGACGGCGGCGAGATCGTCGTCCAGCAGGCCGCCGGTGACGGGCCACAGGCCGGCGACGAGCTGCCGGCGTCGTGGACCGGCCTGGCCGAGAGGGCGCTGACGGCGGACGGGCTCGTCGCCGAGGTCCACCAGGCCGGGGGACGGCGCCGGCTGATGCTGGCGGTCGGCATCCCGGGCCTGGCCGGCGTGGTGGCCTTCGCCGAGCTCTCCTTCGACGTCGACCGGCTCACCCAGGACTCCAGCGACGGGCCGTTCAGCGAGCTCGACGGCGCCATCTACGTGGGGCCGGACGCG
>DATHEV010000404.1:0-2165 GCA_035318405.1 Iamia sp. | reverse complement strand
GGTCGTAGACGTGGGCGGCCGGGTCGATCCCGGCGGTGCGGGCGGCGGCGGCCACCGACCACGAGGCGTCGACCTGGTAGTCGACCGGGTCGGCCATCTCGAAGGTGACGTCGAAGCCGCTCACGATCGACTTGAACAGTCCCTCGGACAACCCGGCCACCAGCGAGGCGTGCTCGGCCAGCACGCGCGCCTTGCGCTCCGGGTCCGACAGGGCGGCCACCCGCTCGGCCAGCGGCAGCGACGCGACCTCGGCGAACGAGGCGCAGGCGAAGAACGGGTTCGCCGTCGCCTCCAGGCCCAGCAGCACACCGATCGGGCGCGGGGCGACCTGGCCCTTCACGTCGAGCCCGGCGTCCCGCCACGAGCCGATGCGGCCGAACAGGTGCCGCCAGCGCTCGGGGGCGTGGTACGCCTGCTGGACGGTGAAGCTCAGCGGCCGGCCCGACGTCCGGGCCATGGCCTCGATCAGCGCCAGCTCGCTCTCGGCGAAGTCGTCGTCGGGCGACTGGTAGGCGTCGGAGATGAGCTGGATGACGCCGGTGCCGGCCTCGGCCAGGGCGCCGCAGATGGCCAGCAGCTCGGCCTCGCCCGACCTCAGCGTCCCGATGTTGGCGCCCGCCTTGGTGCGGTGGACGTCGGTGCGGGAGGTGGCGAAGCCGATCGCTCCGGCATCGAGCGCCTCTCGCGTCAGCCGGGCCATCTCGCCGATCTCGTCGTCGGTCGGGTGCTGGAGGTGGTCGGCCCCCCGCTCCCCCATCACGTAGGTGCGCAGCGGGGCGTGGGGGACGTGGGCGGCGACGTCGACCGTGCGGTCCGTCCGGGCGAGCACGTCGAGGTACTCGGGGAACGACTCCCAGCCCCACGTCATGCCCTCGGCCAGCGCCGTGCCGGGGATGTCCTCGACCCCCTCGAGCAGGCCGATCAGCCACTCGTGACGGTCGGGCCGGGCGGGGGCGAAGCCGACGCCGCAGTTGCCCATGGCCACGGTGGTGACGCCGTGCTGCGACGACGGGGCGAGCACCGGGTCCCAGGTGGCCTGGCCGTCGAAGTGGGTGTGGATGTCGACGAAGCCGGGCGTGACGAGGAGCCCGTCGGCGTCGACCACCCGGTCGGCCTTCGACGAGACCCGACCGACCGCGACGATGCGCCCGCCCTCGATGCCGACGTCCGCGGTCCGGGGCACGGCCCCGCTCCCGTCGACGACGGTCCCCCCTCTGATCACCAGATCCATGCGCCCGACCGTAGGCCGAGGGGGCCGTTCCGTGTGCGGAGAACCCCGGATCCGGCGCCTTTCCGCACACGGAACGGCGCTCAGTAGGGGCGCTCGGGGAAGACCGTGGTGTCGATGCCGTCGGTGGCCATGATCTCGTAGACCCGGTCGTGGGCCTCGCCGACGAGGCGCTGGACGTACTCGATGCCGTCGAGGTGGTCGATCTCGTGCTGGCAGATGCGGGCCACGACCTCGTCGGCGGTCACCTCGATCACGTCGCCGTGGACCGTGCGCCCCCGCACCTGGACGAACTTGGGCCGGTCGAGACGGGCGTGGGTGCCCTCGACCTCGAGCGACAGGCAGCCCTCCGTGAAGGTCCACCGGCCCTCGGTGGCCCGGACCTCGGGGTCGACGACGACCTCGGGCATCGCCCGCTTGTGGACCTGGACGAACATCCGCAGCGGGGCCCCGACCTGGTTGGCGGCCAGGCCCACGCCCGGCGCCCGGTGCATCACCTTGACCATGTGCTTGGCGAAGGTCCTGATCGCCGGTGTGATCCGCCCCACGGGCTCGGTGGGCCGGTGCAGCACGGGCGTCTCGACGGGCGCCACGCCGACGGCGGCCCGCTCGTCGTGCTCGTCGGCCGGCCACACGTCGTCGCCCGTCCACGTCTCGCTGCGGCCGGGCTCGACGACGAACGGCTGGCCGGGGTCGAGCGGCGCCACGAGGTGCTCGGCGGCATCGGGGTGCGACGTCGGGAACCGTCGTCCGCAGCTGCACGTGCACCACTCCTTGACCGGACCGCCCTCGACCGGCCACACCGTCAGCCGGTTCAGGGGGGCGCAGGGCTCGTCGCCGCCGCGCACCGGGCACGACGACAGCGTCACCCGCCCGACGTGCTCGACGTCGCCCCGACCCTTCGCCTTCTTTCGTGCCATGGAGGTCAGACGGTATC
>DATHEV010000403.1:0-6762 GCA_035318405.1 Iamia sp. | reverse complement strand
GATCGAGCAGGCGTTCCGGCGCTACGCGGCGGCGGCCGGCGAGGCCGGGCGCACCGGCGACTGGCGGCCGTGGGTCGAGTGCTTCACCCCCGACGTGGTCTACGTCGAGCACCTCTACGGCGAGTTCCACGGCCGCGAGGCCGTCCTGGCCTGGATCACCGAGACCATGTCGGCCTGGCCGATCACCCACATGCAGCTGTTCCCGTGGGACTGGTACACGATCGACGCCGAGCAGGGCTGGATCGTCGGCCAGGTCGAGAACCGCTTCATCGACCCGGGCGACGGCAAGGTCTACGAGGGCGCCAACTGGACCCGTCTCGTCTACGCCGGCGACGGGCTGTGGGCGTCCGAGGAGGACGTCTACAACCCGTCCCACTTCGGCGATGTGGTGACGGCGTGGCTGAAGGCCTGGCGCACCCACCACCCCGACGAGCCCAACGGCCCGGCCACCCCACCGTGGACGACGGCTTGAGCGCCCTCGTGAGCGCCTGGCCCGAGCTCTCCGACTGGAAGGCGACGCAGGACACCTTCATCCTGTGGACCCAGGTGGTGGGCAAGGTCCGCATGGCCCGCACCCCGCTGCTGAGCCACTGGTGGAACGTGCCGTTCTACGTGACCCCCCAGGGCTTGACGACGGGCCTGATCCCGGCCGGCGACCGCGCCTTCCAGGTCGACTTCGACCTGCGCGACACCCACGGCCTCCGCGTCACGACGACCGACGGGCACGACGACGGCTTCCCGCTGGAGCCGATGACGACGGCCGCCTTCCACGCCGCCTTCCACCGACTCCTGGCCGGCATCGATCTCGACACCGAGACCTGGGCCATGCCGGTCGAGATCCCCGGGGCCATCCCCTTCACCCAGGACACCGAGCACGCCAGCTACGACGCCGACGCCGTGCATCGGTTCTGGCTCGCCCTGGTGCAGATGGACCGGGTGTTCAACGCCTTCCGGGCCCGCTTCCTCGGCAAGGTCAGCCCCGTCCACCTGTTCTGGGGCGCCCTCGATCTGGCCGTCACCCGCTTCTCCGGCCACGACGCCCCGCCCCACCCCGGCGGTGCCCCCAACTGCGGGCCCCACGTGATGCACGAGGCCTACTCCCACGAGGTCAGCAGCGCCGGCTTCTGGCCCGGTGGCGGTGCCGAGGGCGTCTTCTACTCCTACGCCTACCCCGAGCCGGCCGGGTTCCGCGATGCCGCCGTCGAGCCGGCCGCGGCGCGCTGGGACGACGACCTGTCCGAGTTCGTCCTGCCCTACGAGGTCGTGCGCACCGCGGCCGACCCCGATGCCGTCCTGCTCGCCTTCCTCCAGTCGACCTACGAGGCCGCCGCCGACCGGGCATCCTGGGACCGCCCCGCCCTGGAGCGCCCGCCGTCCTGAGCCTGAGGTCCTGAGTGCGGCGGTGCGGCGGTGCGGCGGTGCGGCGGTGCGGCGGGCCTCAGGTCTCGGGGACGGCCTCGACGATGCGGATGTCCCGCACCGCCCCGTCGCCGAGCGCCTCGAGGGCGGCCTGGTAGGCGTCGCTCTCGTAGGCGGCGATGGCGGCCTCGGCGCTGGGGAACTCGATCACCACGGTGCGCTCGGTGACCCCGGCCTCGAAGGCGCGCACCGCCGTGCCCCGCGCCAGGAAGCGGCCGCCGTGGTCCTGCATGACCGTGCCGGCCAGCTCGGCGTAGGCGGCCAGCTTGGCCTCGTCGGTCACCGACCGGAACGTGTTGACCCAGTAGGCGGTCATGGCGGCGTCACCCGCACCCACTTCTCCCGGACGTAGGCCATGGCCGCGTCGTCGTGCAGGTACGTCTCGGAGTACCCGCACGTGGCGCAGAGGTAGTGCCAGAGGTCGTCGGTCTGGTGGGGCACGATGCCGCCGCGGGTCCACGGCTCGAGGTGCGGGCGGATGCTCACCTTGAGGTACTCGCCGAGGCTGAAGCCGTTCCGGGCCCCGTAGACCTCGGTCCCACTGCACTTGGGGCACGTCCCGGATCGCATCGCCGTCGAGCGTAGATCGACCCCCCTCGGGCGCGCTGCCTACGGTGACGGCGTGCTCCTCCACATCACGACGGCGGCGCCGTGGCGGGTCGCCCTGGCCGCCGGCTCGCACGTGACGCCGTCGCTCCGGTCCGAGGGGTTCATCCACCTCTCGCGACCCGACCAGGTCGCCCTCCCGGCCAACCGGCTCTACGCCGGCCGCGACGACCTCCTGCTCCTCGTCCTGGACCCGGAGCGGCTCGACGCCGAGGTCCGCTGGGAGCCCGGCGTCCCCACCGACCCGGAGTCGATGCGGTTCCCGCACCTCTACGGCCCGCTGCCGGTCGCCGCCGTCACCAGCGTCGTGCCCTGGCGCCCGGGGCCCGAGGGGGAGTTCTCGGAGCCGACGGGCCTGCCCGATCCGGCCGACGTCGCCGCCCGGGCCCGCCGCTTCGACCGCAGCCTGGCCGAGCGGCGGGCGCCGATCCTGGTCCCCGTGCCCGGCGGCATCGGCACCCGCGACCCCCGCGTGCCAGCGTCCTACGAGCACAACGCGGTGTGGCTCGACGGCGCACCGTCGGCCGCCGCCATCGAGGCCGCCGGCGATCTCGTGCTGGGCGACGCCGCCCACCGCCGGATCGTGCTCGACGTCCCGCCGCCGGACGAGCTGCTCGTCGGCGCCGACGGCTGGGCGGTCGATGAGGAGCGCATCCTCGTGCTCGACCGCGCGGCCACGGTGGCCGCGCCCGACGAGGTCACGGTCGTGCCGGTGACCGGTGAGGTCATGGCCGGGCTGTGGGCACCGTCGTGGCGGCGGGACCTGCCTGGAGTGTCCGACGTCGCCGTGGACGACCTGGTCCGCCGCGAGGCCTTCGCCGACGCCCACCTGCGCATCGTCGACCTGGCCGTGCTCGGCCCCGACGGCGTCCCCGTCGCCGGCACCCAGCTGCGCATCGACGGCGCCACCGCCGCGGTCGAGGCCGTCCTCTGCGACCCCGACCACCGCGGCGCGGGCCTGGCCACCGCCCTCGTGGCCTCGGCCGTGACCCGGGCGCGAGCAGCGGGATGCGACGTCGTCTGGCTGCTGGCCTACGCCGACGACTGGCCCCGGCGCTGGTACGAGCGGCTCGGCTTCGTCGACGTCGGCGCCCGCTGGGTCGCCCACCGCCGGGGCCGCCGAGCCCGTCGCTCACCCCACCCCTAGCTCGTCAGCCGCGCCACCCCACCCCTGGCGAACTCGGGGGGAAATGTGCCCCTGACGTGGCACATTTCCCCCCGAGTTCGGTCCAGCCGTCAGGAGACGGGCGTGGCCGGGGTGATGGGGCGGGAGGCCCGCCGGACCCGCTTGGTGTCGTACATGGCCAGGTCGGCCCGCTCGAGCAGATCGGCCGGGCGGTCGGTCGGCAGGCTGGCCGCCCACCCGACCGAGGCGCCCAGACGGACCACGCCCTGGTCGGTGTCGTAGGCCTCGGCCAGGGCGTCGCCGATGGCGCGGGCCCGCCGCCCGGCCGCGTCGTCGTCGGAGGGAACGGCCAGGAGCACGCAGAACTCGTCGCCGGCCAGCCGTACGACCAGGTCGTCGGCGGCGCCGACGGCCCGAATGCGCGTGGCGACGTCGCGGAGGATGACGTCGCCCACCCGGTGGCCGTGGGCGTCGTTGACCGCCTTGAACCCGTCGAGGTCGACGAAGAGGAGGTGGACCCGGCGCCGGTCCTGGAGGTCGCGGGCCAGCCGGCCGATCAGATGAGCCCGGTTGGCCACGCCGGTGAGGTCGTCGTGGTCGGCCCGACGACGCAGCTCGGCCTCGGTCCGGCGCCGCTCGCTGACGTCGCGGCCGATGGCGCAGATGACCCGCTCGTCGGGGTCGACCTGGAGGTCGACCTCCAGCCACACCTCGTGGCCGTCCCGGTGCCGGAAGCGGAGCTCGTCGCGTCGCGAGCCGTCGTGGTCGTACTGGTCGAGGTCGGGCGGACCGTCGGGGCGGTCCTCGCCGACGATCAGCTCGCCCCGATCCCGCCCGATCAGCTCCTCGGGCCGGTAGCCGAGGATGGCCTCGCTCGCCGGGTTGACCGACTGGAGCCGGCCGTCGTAGCCGAACGTGGCGATGAGGTCGGTGGACGCGTCGCTCACGATCTCGGCCAGCCGGCGCTGGCGACGGGCGGCGCTGGTGGTCGCCCCCAGCAGCACGCCGAGGCCGATCATCACCGCCACCCGGAAGGTCACGAAGGCCGACGGCAGCTCGATCCCGGCCTGGGCGTGGGTGGCCACCGACCAGGTGGCGGTCATCGCCCCGGCCACGATCCCGCCCCCGATGCCGCCGTTGCGGCCCCAGCGCAGCGCGGCCTCGCCGGCGACGATGACGGGCAGCATCTGGACCGGGTCGGTGGGCTCCCGCAGCAGGTTGGCCATGGTGATGCCCACCAGCAGGGTGTCGACGGCCATGACGACCCACCCGAGCCGGCGCAGCGCGTCGGTGCCCGGGTTGCGCGCCAGGGCGAGCCGGACCACCAGCGCCTCGACGAGCAGGGCCCCGGCGATCACGACGCCGAGCCAGGGACGGTCCGCGTCGTAGAGGAACAGCTGGACGATCCCGACCCCGGCGAACCAGAGGCGACAGCGTTGCAGCCCGGCCTCGACCGAGATGCGGGCCCGGTGGTCGGCCAGGGTCCGTCGGCGGGTCCGCTCGTCGTCGCCCACCGTCACCTTGGTCCTCACACGCATCACCCGGGTCACCCTCCCGCGCACCCATCGACGGGCGGGACCGGGATGTGAGACCACCTGCGGGTGAAGGGCCGACCGACCTACGTCGGCTCGCTCAGGCGAGCAGCGCGGCGCGGACCCGGTCGGCGGCGGGGCCCCGGCCGAGGGGGATGAAGATGCTGGCCAGGTCGCGTCCGCCGAGGTCGCCCCGGACGGTGACGCCGTCCGTGTCGAGCGGCCCGGCCCGGGCCCGCAGCTCGGGCGAGAGGCCGGACAGGGCGACCGACCCGTCGGCCACGTCGACCCGGCTGCGTCGGACCACGACGGCGGCCGGAGCGCCGCCGTCGTCGCTCACCGTCCACGCCAGGACGTCGGCGGCCAGGACGCCGACGGTCCGCACCGTGCGGGTGCGCGTGCGGATCCTGCCCACCTCGGTCGTGCTCTCGGTGGCCCAGACGAGCGTGGCCATCTGTGGCGCCCAGGCGATGCCCCGCCCCACGGCGACCCGCTCGATGGCCGCCACCACCCCGTCGGGCACGTCATCGATGATCGTCGTGCTCCGCACCCAGACAGCGCCCACCCGCCGGACGATGCCAGCCCGGCTCGAGACGCACAAGATCCCATCCCGTCCCCTCCGTTCTGAGGCGCCACGGGGCCACCGGTGGCCCGCTCCCGCCTCAGAACGGCCCAGGGTCGGGGGGTCGGATCAGAAGCTGTTGGGCTTCGCCGTGATCCGGCGGACGAGGGGCTCGAAGTGCTCCAGCGGCAGGGTGTCGTAGGCGGGGTCGAAGGCGATCTGGTCCCACTCGTCGGCGAACTGGGCGGCGAGGTCGAACCAGGGCTCGTCGACGTGCTGGTCCCGCTCGTCGGGGCTCTTGCCGAAGTGCTCGTAGTAGTGCCGGCCCTGGAAGTCCTGGTGGAACTTGATGGCCTCGGCCACCTCGTGGCGCACGTAGGGCCGGATCATCTCGGCCGCGATCGCCGGGTGGTTGAACACGCTGATGACCTTGCCGATGTCGTGGCACAGCGCCCCGAACACCATCTCGTCGTCGGCGCCGCCCCGCTCGGCCAGCGTCGCCGTCTGGAGCACGTGCGTGAGCTGGTCCGTGGCGAACCCGTCGGTGATGTCGCCCAGCTGGCGCAGCATCCGGAGGAACTGCTCCGCCACCCGCGGCTGGTTCTCGACCGTCGCCCGCCCGATCACCGCCCACTGCTCCGCCGAGGACTCATCCATCCGCGTAAACGTCGTCGGTGCCTGAGGCTCAGTCGTCGTCATGCCCCGAGCCTACGAGGGCGCGCCGTTCAGTACCCGAAGACCAGAACGCCTTCGAACGGCAGCTTCAACCGTCCCGACGCAAAGATCGCGCCGATGAGCGCATTGGTGTTCCGGTAGCTGGGTTCGACGGTGTCCTTGCCCCTGGACTTGGACCAGTACTCGTTCATCACCCCGAGAACGAGGAACCGCGCATCCACCATGAGCGCGGTCCTGAGGAGGTCACGCTCCACCGCGTTGCTCTTGGCGCCGCGCCCGGCCTCGATCTCGACAACGATCCGTTCCTCAGGGTGCCACGCGTCGATCTCGAACTTGACGAGTGGAACCCCTCGCTCGCCGAAGAGGACCGGTCGGAGAATCTTGTCGATGTCCCTCTTGCCACGCTCGACGACGTACCCACGATCAGTGAGTCCGGGCCGCAGCGCCTTCAGAACATCGTCGCTCTTCGCTCCAAGCCTCAGCGAGGAGTCGATCGATGACCGAACGGCGGCGACCTCGCCCACGAAGTCGTCGACCCAACCAGGTGGTGCCGTGTTCGACGGGAAGTAGCACCACGACGGGTAGGTCGCCATGGGCAACACCTATCAGGCGTGGCCATCCCCGTCATCGCCCGAACCCCGGACGCGGCGTGGGGGCCGGTTGCCCGGCCCCCACGGGGTACTGCTTTCAGATGTGCGCCCTAGGTCAGGGGGCGGGGTTGATGCGCTCGGCGTAGGCCTCGCTGTGGAGGATGTCGGTGATGAGCTCGGTGAAGCTGGTCTCACCGGTCTCGAGAACCTCGATGAAGTCCTCCAGCTCGGCCTTGGTGGGCGTCACGCCGA
>DATHEV010000402.1:0-5714 GCA_035318405.1 Iamia sp. | reverse complement strand
AGTGGTGGGACACCGTCGCCACCCTGGCCTGGTTGGCCGGCCTGACCGAGCGGACCCTCCTGCTCTCGCACGTCTTCGTCCCCGCCTACCGCCACCCCCTGTCCGTGGCCAAGGCGTGGTCGACCCTCGACGTCGTCTCCGGCGGCCGGGCCGTCATGGGCGTGGGCGCCGGCCACGTCGAGGGCGAGTTCGCCGCCCTGGGCGTCTCCTTCGCCGAGCGCGGCGCGCTCCTGGACGAGTCGATCGACGCCGTCCGGGCCTGCTTCGGCGCCGAGGCCCCGGCCCACGACGGGCCGACCTGGTCGTTCACGGGCCTGGCCCAGCGCCCCCGGCCGGTGCAGGACGGCGGCCCGCCCCTCTGGGTCGGGGGCTCGTCCGTCCCCGCCGTCCGCCGGGCCGCCCAGCGGGGCGACGGCTGGCTGCCCCAGGGCCCGTTCGGCCCCGACGAGGTGGCCCGCCTCCGCACCGCCCTGGTCGCCGCCGGCCGGGAGGGCGAGCCGTTCGACGTCGGCGCCCTGGCCGGTCCCGTCTACGTCGGCGAGCCGACCTGGGACGTGGGCCGCTGCATCTCCGGCCCGCCCGAGAAGGTGGCCCACATCCTGGCCAAGCTGGGCGGCCTCGGTGCGCTCCAGGTCCAGGTCCGGCCCCGGTCGCGGGACGCCCAGGAGATGGTCGACCAGGTCGAGCGGATCGGCGCCGAGGTCCTGCCGCTCCTGGCCGACGTCCGCCCCCGCCCGCTGTTCGACGCCTGATCACGAGGACCGCCATGTTGTTCGAGGGGAAGATCGCCATCGTGTCCGGGTCGGGACCCGGGATGGGCCGCCACATCGCCCTGGCCCTGGCCCGCGAGGGGGCCGACGTGGCCGTGGCCGCCCGGCGTCAGGACAAGGTCGCCCGGGTGGCCGAGAAGATCGAGGCCCTCGGCCGGCGGGCCCTGCCGGTGCGCTGCGACGTCACCGACCCCGACCAGTGCCGGGAGCTGGCCGACCGCACCGCGGCCGAGCTGGGCGGGGTCGACGTCCTGGTCAACAACGCCTACCACGACGGCGACTTCGCCAAGGTCGTCGACGCCGACCTCACCACCTGGCAGACCACGATCGACGTCAACCTCTTCGGGGCCGTCAACATGACCCGCGCCGTCCACCCCCACATGAAGCAGCGGGGCGGCGGGCGCATCGTGATGGTCAACACCATGTCGACCGAGCGGGTCGAGGAGGGCTTCGGGATCTACGCGGCGTCGAAGTCGGCCCTCAAGTCGATCACCCGCACGCTCGCCAAGGAGCTGGGGCCCGACGGGATCCGGGTCAACGGCGTCCACCCCGGCTACATCTGGGGCCCGTCGGTGAAGTGGTACTTCGAGCACCTGGCCGAGGAGCGGGGCGTCACCCCCGAGGACGTCTACGCCGAGGTCGCCTCGGAGAACGCCCTGGGCTACATCCCCGATGCGGCCGAGATCGCCAACGTCGTCCTGCTCCTCGCCTCCGACCTCGCCCGCTGCGTCACCGGCCAGGCCCTCGGCGCCAACGCCGGCCAGGTGTTCCACTAGGGCCATGGACGCCGCAGTCGACATCCGACCGACCTACAGCGCGCTCAGCGCCATGCTCGCCGCCGCACCGGTTCGCGCTCTGGCCTGGGGCCAGCAGCCAGTGGCGCTCCGGTGGAACACACCCAACCGCATCGAGGTCCCGGCCGGGACCTCGCACGTCGGGGTGTGGGCCACCTGGGTGACCAAGAAGCACATGGGGCTGGTGCACGCCGTCGTCCAGCTGGCACCGGGCGAGGTGGTGAGCCTCGAGTGGAAGGCGCCGAACAGCATCTTCGGCACCGGGAAGCTGACGGTCGTCGAGCTGGGACCGCCCACGGCCCTGGCCGCTCCCGACGGCTCGGAGGCGCCGGGCGAGCTGGGCCCGGAGCTGGTCCGACCGCCGCACGCCACCCGGCCGGTCGCCTCGGTCCCGCTGGCCGCGACCACCGCGGCGGTGGCGGGGCCCGCCGGACGCTGGGAGCCCGACCCCACCGGCCGCTTCGCCCATCGCTGGTGGGACGGTGCGCGCTGGACAGAGGCCGTGTCCGACGGCGCCACCACCTCATCCGACCCGATCTGAACGGTCTCCCGGAGGAACCATGATCACCCTGCACGCCCTGCTGGTCCGCCGGCCGGACCTCAGCCACGAGGAGTTCCTGGCCTACTGGCACGGCCGCCACGGCCCGCTGATCCGGGACGATCCGGCCCTGACCCGCCACCTGCTCAGCTACCACCAGCACCCGGTCACCCCGCACGCCGGGAAGGCGGGGCTCGACGCCTTCGACGGCATCACCGTCCAGACCTTCGCCGACTGGGACGCCTTCTGGGCGCTGGCCACCCAGCCCGAGTCGAAGGGCATGAACGACGACATGGCGAACTTCCTCGACGTCACCAAGCTCCAGGTCACCGTGACCGCCGACCCCGTCGTGGTGGTCTGATGGAGCTCGACTTCAGCGGGAAGGTCGCCCTCGTCACCGGCGGCGGCTCGGGCATCGGCGCCGAGGTCTGCCGACGTCTGGCGCGCGGCGGTGCCAAGGTCGCCATCCTCGACCGCCGGCCCGAGGGCGCTGCCGCGGTGGCTGACGAGGTCGGCGGGATCGCCCTGACCGGCGATGTGGCCGTCACCGCCGACGTCGACGCCGCGGTGGCCGCCACGGTCGAGCAGCTGGGCGAGATCGACGTCCTGATCCCCAACGCCGGCATCGGCACGGCCAAGGCCCTCTGGGACTACACCGACAAGGAGTGGGCCCTGCTCGTCGGGGTCAACCTCACCGGCACCTTCACCTGCCTGCGGGCCGTGATCCCACGGATGATGGCCGGAGCGGGCGGCACCGTCGTGAACGTGGCGTCCCTCACCGGCATCCGCCCGACGATGGGGGAGGGGCCGTACTCGGCGGCCAAGGCCGGCGTCATCGCCCTCACCATGTCGGCGGCCATGGAGGCGGCGCCCACGGTGCGGGTGAACTGCGTGGCACCGGGCATGGTCCGCACGCCGCTCACCCAGATGGTCACCGACAACCCGACGTGGCTGGCCGGCGCCGAGGCGGGCACGCCGCTGGCCCGCATCGGCGACGCCGGCGAGGTGGCCGACGTGGTGACGTTCCTGGCCTCCGACGCCTCCAGCTACATCACCGGCCAGACGATCGTGGTCGACGGTGGCAGCGTCCTGCCCAGCCTCCAGTCCGACGCCCTCCTCCGAGCCATCTCCGGAACGGTCTGAGCCACCCGCCCTGCGAACTCGGTGGAGTAGACGCCCGGTTTCGGGCACCTACCCCACCGAGTTCGGGGAATGGTCGGTAGCGTCCGGGCGTGAGCGACGTCGAGCCCGCGGTCGTGCCGCCGGACGAGGGGCTGCGGCTGGACTCGCCGGCGGGGCGGTGGGTGCTGCTGGTCACCGTGCTCGGGTCGGGGATGGCGTTCCTCGACGGGACCGTGGTCAACGTGGCCCTGCCCACCATCGGGCGCGACCTCGACGCCTCCTTCGCCGGGCTGAGCTGGATCGCCAACGGCTACCTGGTGACCCTCGCCTCGCTGATCCTCGTGGGCGGGTCGGTGGGGGACCGGCTGGGCCGCAAGCGGACCTACCTGGCCGGCGCCGGGGCCTTCGCCCTGGCCTCGCTGGTGTGCGGCGTGGCGCCGAACGTGGCCACGCTCGTCGGCGCCCGGGCCCTCCAGGGCGTCGCCGGCGCCTTCCTGGTGCCCGGCAGCCTGGCCCTCCTCCAGACCACGTTCCACCCCGACGACCGGGCCAAGGCCATCGGCACCTGGTCGGGGCTGGCCGGCATCACCACCGCCATCGGCCCGTTCGTGGGCGGCTGGCTGGTCGAGGCCGCCTCGTGGCGGTGGGTCTTCCTGCTCAACCTCCCGCTCGCCGCCGTGGTCGTCCTGGTCGGCCAGCGCCACCTGCTCGAGTCGCGGGACCCGACGATCGAGGGCCGGCCGGACCTGGCCGGCGCCGCCCTGGGCGCGGCCGGCCTGGCCCTGTCGACCTACGGGCTGATCCAGGAGAGCCCCGCCGTGGGGGTGCTGGGCCTCGTCGTCCTGGCCACGTTCGTGGTGGTCGAGGCTCGGGTGGCCCACCCGATGCTGCCGCTGGGCATCTTCCGGTCCCGGCAGTTCTCGGGCGCCAACGCCGTCACCTTCGCCGTCTACGCCGCCCTGTCGGCCGTGCTCTTCCTGCTCAGCCTGGTGCTCCAGCAGGCGCTGGGCTACACGCCGCTGGCGGCCGGGTCGGCCACGGTGCCGCTGACGCTGATGATGCTGGCCTTCTCGTCCCGCAGCGGCGCCCTGGCCCAGCGCATCGGGCCCCGCATCCCCATGACCGTCGGACCGGCCGTCATCGCCGTCGGCATGGTGCTCATGCTGCGCATCGAGGACGGCGGCAGCTACGTCAGCCAGGTGCTGCCCGCCCTGCTGGTCTTCTCCGCCGGCCTGGTCCTGACCGTCGCCCCGCTGACCTCGACCGTCCTCGCCGCCGCCGATGCCCGCCACGCCGGGGTGGCCTCGGGCGTGAACAACGCCGTGTCCCGCACCGCCGGGCTGCTGGCCGTGGCCGGCCTGCCCCTCGTCGCCGGGTTCGACGCCTCCGCCGAGGTGGGCGGCGCCACCCTCCTCGACGGCTTCCACCGGGCGACCCTCGTCGGGGCCGGCCTGGCCCTGGTCGGCGCGGTGGTGGCCTGCCTGACCATCCGGTCCGACGTGCTCGAGGCCACCGCCGACGAGGAGCAGGAGCCCTGCTACTCCTGCGCCGTGTCGTCGCCCCCCACGCCCCACCGTGAACCTGCGTCCTCCGCCCCCGTGAAGTAGAACCTGTTCTACTTCAGCAGCAGCGAGCCGAGGAGCACGTCATGGCGCAAGAGGTGGGTACGGGCAAGAGCCGTCGGGGCCGGCCGGTCGAGCTGGGCGGGGCCCTCGTGACCCTGGTCGAGCCGCACCCGGGCCACGAGGTCGCCTACAACCGCTGGTACGAGCGGGACCACTTCTATGCCGGCTGCATGATCGGGGCCTGGACCATCAGCGGGTCCCGCTTCGTCGCCACCCGCGACCTGAAGGACCTGCGGGCGCCGGACAGCACGGTGACGCCGGACCCCATGGCCGGGTCGTACCTCTCGCTCTACTGGATCACCGCCGGCAAGTTCGGCGAGTGGATGGAGTGGGGCACCCGGCAGGTCAAGCACCTGATCGACTCCGAGCGGATGTTCCCGCATCGGGATCACGTCCACACCGTGATGTACCGGTTCGTGGCCGAGGTCCCCGGGCGTGACGACGGCGTGCCCGTCGAGCTGGCCCTCGACCACCGCTCGCCCTCGCTGGTGATGACCGTCGTCGACCGACCCGAGGGCGTCGACTCGTCGGCCATCGCCGCCTGGTGGACGGACAACGCCCCCGCCCACGAGGTCACCGCCGTGTTCGATCCGGTGCCGATGCCGACCGACGCCCCCAGCGACGTGCCCGCCGAGCGCACCGCCGACCGGACCCTGCTGCTGGCCTTCGTCGACGACGACGTGGCGGCGTCGTGGTCCGACGCCTGGGCCGGCGTGCCCGCCGCGCTGGCCGCCGCCGGACTCGGCGCCGCCGCCTTCCACGGCCCCTTCAAGGGCACCATCCCCGGCACCGACACCTACGCCGACCAGCTGCGCTAGGCGGTCACTCGGTGCCAGGCACCGAGTGACCGCTCGCGCTGGTGGCG
>DATHEV010000401.1:0-6224 GCA_035318405.1 Iamia sp. | reverse complement strand
GACGACCGAGGCCTCCGAGCCGTCGACGACGAGCACGACGACGGCCCCGGACACGACCACGACCACCACCGAGCCCCCGCCGATCACCACGGAGGCGCCGCCCGCCACCACGGAGGCGCCGCCGGCCACGTCCGCTCCGGCCGACGGGCCCACATCCACCGCCGTGGCCGGACGCGATGGCGACCTGTCCGTCACCTTCACGATCACCACCGATCCGGCCGGTCCCGGCGTGGTGACGGTGCGGGTGCAGCTCGACGACCCGACGGGAACCCACGCGACCGACGGCTACCCCTACGGACCATGGGGCATGATCGACCGGATCGGCTCCGACGACCCGGCGGGGCCTGACCACGCCCGCTGGGGTGACAGCCTGGCGGGCTGCGGCCCCGACGACGGCGGGCTGTCGGGCCCGGCGGGCAACGTGACCCCGGGTGCCCACGACGAGACCTTCGAGCTGATCATGCCGTCGGGGCCCCAGCGGCTCTCACTCCAGGCGATGACGCTCTTCTGCATGGATGAGGGGGACTGGGTCGACCTGGAGCACGCCGTGGTCGTTCCCTAGACCCGGCGGCCGGCCTCGAGGCGGACGATGTCGTCGGCCCGGGCCAGGACGGCGGGGCGGTGGGTGACGACGAGGATCGAGGTGCCGTCCTCGGCGGCGGCGGCCAGCAGGCCGTCCCACAGCTCGGCCTCGGTGGCGGCGTCGAGGGCGCTCGACAGGTCGTCGACCACCAGCAGCGCGGGCCGGCGGGCGAGCGCCCGGGCGGCGGCGACCCGCTGGACCTGGCCGCCCGACAGGCGCACGCCCCGGGCACCGACGACGGTGGCGAGGCCGTCGGGCATGGCCTCCACGTCGCGCTCGAGCCGGGACAGCCGCAGGGCGCGGGGGAGGCGCTCGGGCGGCAGGCCCAGGAGGACGGCGTCGGCCAGCGGTTCGCCGAAGAGGCGGGGCACCTGGGGCACGTAGGCGACCCGGGGCGGGACGAGCACGTGCGACGCCTCGATCACGTCCTCGCCGTCCCAGCGGACCGTGCCCTCGGACGGGACCAGCCCCAGCACGGCCCGCAGCAGGCTGGTCTTGCCCGATCCGACCGGCCCGGTGACGGCCACCAGCTGGCCCGGTTCGACGGTGAGGTCGACGTCGTCGACGGCCAGCACGCCGTGGCGCCGGACCGTGAGGTGGCGGACCTCGAGCCCGGCCGGCGGGCCCTCGCCCCGCGACGGGTGGCGCGAGCGCTCGTCGGCTGCGGTGCGGAACGGCAGGTCGGGGTCGTCGGTGCCGGGGACGAGCCCGACGGCGGCGTCGGCCGGGCCGTGCCGGGGCGCCCGCAGCCGCAGGTCGTGGGTCCCGGCCACGCCGGCGAGGGTCCGTCGCCCCTCGGGGAGGAGCCGGGCCAGGCGATCGGCGGAGACGTCGGCCTGGCGGTGGTAGGCGCCGAGCCGGCCGACGAAGCGGGGCAGGCCGGCCACCACGGTGGCGAACGAGGCGATGACGCCGAGATCCCCGACGGTCAGGTCGCCGCGGGCCGCGGCGGGGGCGGCGGCGATCAGGCTCATGGCCAGGGCCAGGTCGGCGGTCGCCCCCGACAACGTGTAGAGGAGCTGGGTGCCGACCTCGTCCCGGGCGGCGTGCTGAGCCCGGGCGTGGCCCAGGCCGGTGAACCGTTCGGCCACCGCCCGCTCGGCGCCGGCGGCCTTGATCGTGGCGATGGCCCCGAAGGCGTCGCCCACGAACCCGGTGACCTCGGCGGTGGCGGTGCGCGCCGCCCGGCGCCAGCGCCGCAGCACGGGGCCGAAGGCGTGGGCGAGCACCATCACGATCAGGGCGGGGAGCGCCACGGTCAGGGCCAGGCGGACGTCGATGGTGAGCAGGACGCCGACGGCCAGCACGGCGGCCAGCGAGGTGCCGACCACGTCGAGCCAGACGTCGAGCACGAGGGCGGCGTCCTGGGTGTCGTCCCGGAAGCGGCTGACGGCCTCGCCCGAGGAGCCCGGCAGGCGCTCGTCGACCGGCCCCGGGTCCGAGACCAGCGAGTCGAGGAGGGCGAGGCGGATGTAGGTGTGCCAGCCGACCCAGGCCCCGTGCCACTGCACCACCGCCACGAGGAACAGCGACCAGCGGGTCACCTCGATCCCCGCCAGCACGGCCAGGGCGGCCAGCGGCACGCTGACCTCGCCGCCGCCCGAGATCTCGTCGAGGACCCAGCCCAGCGCCAGCCCGGTGGCGACGGGCAGCGAGTGGAACAGGGTCCACCACAGGCAGGCGAGGCCCCACGCCACCGGGTCGCGCCGCAGGACCTGGGCCGCCAGCCGCGCCCCCTTGCGGGCGGAGCCGTCCTGGACGATCACGGTCGTGGTGGGCGCACTCATCGGTGCCCTCGCGAGGGCTGACGAGTGCCGCCGACGCCGTCGAAGACGGGCACGGTCGCGAGGGTGGACTGGGTGGCCCGCAGACGGGCGAAGCGGCTCGTGGGGTCGGCGGCCAGGGCGGCCCGAGGGCCGTGCTCGACGATGCGCCCGTCGTCGACGACGCACACCTCGTCGAGGTCGTCGAGCGTGGCCAGCCGGTGCGCCACCACGACGAGGGTCCGGCCCTCGCGGAGCCGCTGGGTCGCCGCCGCCACCCGGGCCTCGGTCTCGGGGTCGAGACGGCTGGTGGCCTCGTCCAGCACGACCAGGCCGGGGTCGGCCAGCAGCACCCGGGCGAAGGCGACGAGCTGGGCCTCGCCGCCGGACAGCCGGGTCGTGCCGTCGAGCGCGGTGTCGAGCCCGGCCGGCAGGCTCGTCAGCCAGCGGTCGAGGCCGACGTCGGCCAGGGCGCGGGCCAGGTCGTCGTCGGTCGCCGGGACGGTGCCGAACAGGGTCAGGTTGTCGCGCACCGAGGCCCGCAGCACCTCGACCTCCTGCGTCACCACCGCCACCCGGGCGCGGAGCGAGCCGGGCTCGGCGTCGCGCAGGTCGATCCCGCCCACGCGGACGGTGCCGCCGGTCGGGTCCCAGAAGCGAGCCAGGATCCGGCCCAGGCTGGTCTTGCCGCTGCCGGTCCGGCCCACCACGCCGAGGCTGGTGCCGGGGGCGAGGTGGAGGTCGAGCCCCCGCAGGGCGAGGTGGCCGTGGTCGTCGTCGTCGCCGGCGGCGACGGTGCGGTAGCGGAGCGACACGCCGTCGAGGTCGACGCCCAGCGCGCCGGCGGGCAGTGGCTCGGTGCCGGGCACGATCGTGACGGGTGTGGCCAGCAACCGGGCCGCCCGGCGCAGCCCGGCCACGGCCTTCTGGAACTCGTTGAGCTGCTCGCCGATGCGCTCGAGGGGCGACTGGACCATCTGCACGAACCGGAACAGCACCAGCACCGTGCCCAGGGTCATGCGGCCCTGCGCCGTCAGGTGGGCGGCGACCCCGAGGGTGACGGCGGTGCCCGCCGCAAAGGTGACGCCGGTGGTGGCGTAGGCGCCCTCGGAGCGCAGCGACGCCCGCCGGGCCGCCCGCCACCACCGGGCCGAGTGGCGGTGCATCCGGTCGACGGCCCAGCCGCCGGCGCCGTTGGCCCGGAGGTCCTCCAGCCCGCCCAGCCGGTCCTCCAGGTCGCCGTAGAGCTCGGCCAGGACGCCGCGCTCGTGGTCGTGGTGGGTGACGGCGACCGAGCGGAGGCCGACGAGCACGAAGACGGCGACCCCGACGGTGGCCAGGAGCACCAGGCCGGCCCGCCACTCGACCACCAGGGCGGTGACGGCCACGGCGACGAGGACGGCGGCGTTGCCCACCATCTGGAGCACGGCGGTGGAGGTGAAGCGGGTGACGGCGTCGATGTCGCCGTCGACCCGCTCGATGACCTCGCCGGCGCTGTGCTCGCTGTGCCAGGTGAGGTCGAGCGCCAGGGCGTGGCGGCACAGGTCGACCCGCAGGCGGTTGCCGACCCGCCAGGCCAGGCGGACCGCCAGCCAGGCGACGACGAGCTGGAGCCCGTTGGCCAGCAGGAGGAGGCCGCCGAAGAGGAGGGCGATCCGGGTCAGGGCGCCGGCGGTGGCGCCGTCGGCGGCCTGGTCGACGAACCGTCCCAGCAGCAGCTGGGCCACGACGGGCAGCCCCACCGCCACGACCAGGAGGACGGCCAGCCCGACGATGCCGCGCCGCTCCGGGCGCAGCTCCGCCACGAGGAGCCGTGTCCCCGACCGGGGCGCGTCAGAGCGATCGTCCCTCACGCGACGACCGTACCGACCCCCACCCTGCGAACTCGGTGGGATATGTGCCCCCAGAGGGGCGCGTTTCCCACCGAGTTCGGGAGGGGCTCTACTCGATCACCAACACGACGTCGCCGGCGGTGACGGCCTGGCCGGCCTCGACGCGGATCTCGGAGACCTTGCCGTCCTTGTCGGCGGTGATGGCGTTCTCCATCTTCATGGCCTCGAGGAGACAGACGGTCTGGCCGTTGGTGACCTCGTCGCCGACGGCCACGGTGACCTTCACGATGGTGCCCTGCATGGGCACCGTGACCGAGCCCGAACCGGCGGCCACGGCGGCGGCGCCGGCCTTGCGGCGGGGCCGGGGGGCGGTGGCCCCACCCGCGGCGGCGACGGGGGCGGCGGCCGAGGCCGGCACCCACATCGAGACCGAGAAGCGCTTGCCGTTGACCTCGACGTCGACGTCGCGGCGGACCTTCTCCTCGGGCTCCTCGCCGTCCGCGGCGGGGGCCGGGACGGGCTCGCCGCCGATGCCGGACAGGTCGAGGACGTCCTCGACCCACTTGGTGGAGTGCTCGGCGTTGCGGAAGTCCTCGTGCTCGAGGATGGCCAGGTCGGCCGGCAGGGTGGTCTTGATGCCCTCGATGCGGAACTCGCGGACGGCCCGGATCATGCGGGCGATGGCCGTGTCGCGGTCGGAGCCCCAGACGATCAGCTTGCCCACGAGGTTGTCGTAGTACTGGCTGACCTCGTCGCCGGCGGTGTAGCCGCCGTCCCAGCGGATGCCGAAGCCCTGCGGGACGAACAGCTCGGTGATGCGCCCGGGGGACGGGAGGAACTTGCCGCCGGCGGGGTCCTCGGCGTTGACCCGGACCTCGATGGCCCAGCCCCGGAGGTCGATCTCGTCCTGGGTGAAGCTGAGCTCCTCGCCGGAGGCCACTCTGATCTGCTCGCGCACGAGGTCGATGCCCGACACCAGCTCGGTGACGGGGTGCTCGACCTGGAGGCGGGTGTTCATCTCCAGGAACCAGAACTCGCCGTCCTGGAACAGGAACTCGACGGTGCCGGCGTTGTAGTAGCCGCACGCCTTGGCCACCTTCACGGCGGCCTCGCCCATCGCCTGGCGGGTCTCGGCCGGGAACTTGGGGGCCGGCGACTCCTCGATCAGCTTCTGGTGGCGGCGCTGGGCCGAGCAGTCGCGCTCGCCGATCCAGACCACGTTGCCGTGGGTGTCGCCGATGATCTGCATCTCGACGTGGCGGGGCTTGGTCAGGTAGCGCTCGACGTAGCACTCGTCGCGGCCGAAGCCCTTGAGCGCCTCGGACTGCGCCGACTCGAGGGCGGAGTGTGCCTCGGCCGCGCTGTTCACCACGCGCATGCCGCGGCCGCCACCGCCGTAGGCCGCCTTGATGGCGACGGGCCAGCCGAACTCCTCGCCGAAGGCCACGACCTCGTCGCCGGAGCTCAGGAACTCGGTGGTGCCGGGGACGCCCTGGACGCCGGCCTCCTGGGCCGCGATGCGGCTCGACACCTTGTCGCCCATGACCTCGATGGCCTCGGGCGGCGGGCCGATGAAGGCCACGCCCCGCTCGGTGATGGCCCGGGCGAAGTCGGTGTTCTCGGAGAAGAAGCCGTAGCCCGGGTGGACGCCGTCGGCCCCGCTCTGCTCGATGACCTCGAGGATCTTCTCGGTGTTCAGGTAGCTGTCGGCCGCCGTCTCGCCCCCCAGGGCGAAGGCCTCGTCGGCGATCCGGACGTGCAGGGCGTCGCGGTCGAGCTCGGAGTAGACGGCGACGGTCTGGACGCCCAGCTCCTGGCAGGCACGGATGACCCGGACGGCGATCTCGCCCCGGTTGGCGATGAGGATCTTCGAGAGCACGGGTGCATTGCTACTGGCTCGGAGGAGGCCGAGGCCAGCACACCGATGTGCTTGGGTACGGGGCGTGACGACCTTCGACGTGGACAGCGTGCGGGCGGCGGTCGACGGGACCCGGTTCGGCGACGTCCGGTGGGTCGCCTCGACCGGCTCGACCAACGCCGACCTGC
>DATHEV010000400.1:0-2078 GCA_035318405.1 Iamia sp. | reverse complement strand
CGTCACCGCACCGGCGGCGGGGCGACCGTGTCGATGACGGCCACGACGACGAGCACCGCGCTCGACGCGGCGATGGCCACGATCAGCGTGAGCGGAGCAACGGCGACCGCCAGGATGGCCAGCGCGGCGACGGCCACGAGGCGCGACCACAGCGTGCGGCCCAGCACCCGCCGGAGGAAGAACACCTGTGAGCACAGGAACAGCGCCGGGCCACCGAAGACGAGGAGGGCGACGCCCAGCGTGACGTCGTCGCCGGGATGGGCGATCGCCAGCTCGTCGCCGACGGCGATGGCGATCAGCGCCAGCACCATCAGCGTCAACGTCCAGGACGCCTGCCAGCCCACGGTGCCGGCGTCGTCGGCGGCCTCGACGGCAGCGGCACCGATCGGCTCGGCCCGCTGGAAGTAGCACCACCACAGCGCCACCGTCCCCGTGAAGCTGATGGCCAGCGCCAGCAGACGCTCGGCCTCGAACGCCTGGTCGACGAACGCACTACCCGTCGTGAGCACGGTCTCGCCCAGGGCGATGATGAAGAACAGCCGGAAGCGCTCGATGAGGTGGCCGCCGGCGACCTCGGTGTGCTCGAGGTCGATGCGCCTCCCGCGGCCGGGCAACCAGTGCAGGACCGACACCCCGCCGTGGGTCGCCACCACGGCCAGCCCCCAGAGCACCAGGCGCATGTCGCCGTCGACGACCGCGCCGGCCACCCACAGGGCGCCGATGAGCACCTCCCAGACGAGATCGTTGACGAAGTGCTCGCCCAGGGCTCGCCCCCGCAGGGCCACGATCATGAACACCGAGCGCACGAGCTGGAGGAGCAGGTAGCCGGTGACGAACAGCCACGCCCGCTCGTCGAACGCACCGGCGATCGCCACCGACATGAGCAGGCTGGCGAACATCAACCCGACGAGGTAGAGCCGCACCGGCCGGGCGTCGGGCTCGAGCCAGTTCGCCGCCCACGCCGTCATGTACCAGGCGTAGATGACCGCCAGCGCCATGACCGTCGTCTCGAGGCCGGTGCGCAGGTCGACGTGCTCGAGCAGGTGGTGCGACAGCTGCCCGATCGCGAACACGTAGACCAGGTCGAAGAACAGCTCGAGCGGCGTCACCTCGCGCTCGGAACCCGGCGCCCGCGAGACCGCAATCCTCATACGGTCCGATCCTAGGAAGGGCGCCCGCTCAGAGGTCGAGCACGAAGCAGCGGGAGAGGTGCTCGCCGCAGTACTGGCCGTAGGGGGCGAGCGGCACCCACCCCTCGGCGACGTAGAGGGCCATGGCCTCGGGCTGACGGGTGCCGGTCTCCAGGACGACCTGGCGGTAGCCCAGCTCGGCCGCGATCTCGACGAGCCGGCGGAGGAGGGCCCGGGCCGCGCCCCGGCCCCGGGCGGCCGGCGCCGTGTACATCCGCTTCACCTCGGCGATGGCCGGGTCGCCTCCGGGCAGCGGTCGAACGGCCCCGCAGGCGATGGCGGCACCGTCGAGATGGGCCACGACGAAGGCGCCCTGGGGCCGGGTCACGTCGTCGGCGGTGACGTCCCATGCCGGGTCGGTCGAGGGGGCGGCGGCCGGGGCGGGCCGGGCGCCGGGGACGTGCTGGGCCTCCGGTGGCGGGTCGTCGTCGCGGTCGATGAAGTCGTAGCGCTCGTCGAGATCGGTCATCAGGGCCGCGATCAGCGCCGCCCCGGGCTCGTCGCCCCACGCCTGCTCGACCATCTTCAGCTCCACGCCCACCACCATGGCGCGTCAGACGTCGAGCGCACGAGCGACTTCGGCGACGAGGGCGTCGGTGACCTCGGCGGGGTCGGCGGTGGCCTCGAACCAGGCGATCCGGGGATCGCGACGGAACCACGACCGCTGCCGCCGGGCGAAGCGGCGGGTGCGCCGGATGGCCTCGTCCAGGGCCGCGTCGAACGACAGCTCGCCCCGGCGGTGGGCGATCAGCTCCCGGTAGCCGAGGGCCTGCGCCGCCGTGCGGCTCAGCGGGCGGTCGAGGGCCAGCAGGGCGTCGACCTCGGCCAGGAAGCCGGCCTCGACCTGGGCGTGGTAGCGGGCCTCGATGCGGGCCGCCACCACCTCGG
>DATHEV010000399.1:0-3521 GCA_035318405.1 Iamia sp. | reverse complement strand
GATGGTGACGATCGCCGAGA
Source organism: Iamia sp. (assembly GCA_035318405.1). Lineage (GTDB taxonomy): Bacteria > Actinomycetota > Acidimicrobiia > Acidimicrobiales > Iamiaceae > Iamia. The sequence goes on along the minus strand of DATHEV010000399.1, from coordinate 3,501 downwards.
AGTTCGCCAAGACGGGGGAGTTCCGCGCTCTCTACCCGAACATCAACAACAGCCAGTACGTCACCCTCGTGTACCAGAACGTCCTGGGCCGGAACCCGTCGAACGGCGACCGGACCTATTGGACCAACGAGCTCAACTCCGGCCGCAAGACACGGGGCACGATGATGATCGGCTTCTCCGAGTCGAACGAGTACCGGACCAGCTCCCGGCACGACATCAACGCCTCCCTGCTCTACTCGGAGATGCTGCGGCGCAAGCCCACCACGGTCGAGCGCGACGCCCTGTCCGCCAGCCTGAAGGGGGGCCAGAGCCTCCCGACCACGTTCGTGAAGTTCCTGGCTCTGCCGGAGTACGCCCCCCGGGCCACCTGACCCGGCCGACCACCGTCGCCCGACCGGCGCCGCCCCGAGCCCCCGCGGGCACGGGTCGGCGCCGGTCCGCGTCGGGCCTCAGGGCTGGTAGTGGACCTCGGCGCTGCCGGCGCCGGCGTTGGCCCGGATCCGCCGCTCGCTGGTCTGGTCGGTCTTGACCGTGACCACGTCCGACCCGGCGCCGGCGTCGGCGTCGACGCGGTAGGCCTCGTCGCCCTGGGGGAGCCGGACGAGCACCGACCCGGCGCCGCTGTTGGCGTCGACGTCGTCGGGGGCGACGAGGAAATCCAGCTCGACGCTGCCGGCCCCGGCCGAGGCCCGGACCCGGGAGCTGCGCAGGTCGAGACCCGAGATCGAGCCGCCGCCGACGGCGATCTCGAGATCGCCGGACAGGCGCTCGAGCTCGACCGAGCCGGCCCCGCTGTTCAGCTCGACGTCGCCCTGGACATCGGCGATGTGGGTGCCGAGGGCATCGATGGAGAACGACACGTCGGCCGGGACCACCAGGTCGACGTCGTTGGTGCAGATGACCGAGAAGCCACCGACGCACTCGACCCGCACGGTGAGCAGACCGTCGACCAGCGTCTCCCGGACCCGGGGGTGGCTCACGCCGAACGTCGACCGGCGGGAGATCTCGACCTGGTCGACCGGGCCGGTGGTGATCGTGACCGACCCGGTGACGTGGACGTCGGCCCGCCGGACCTCGCCGGTGAGGGTGGTCGAGTCGATCTCGGTGGTGCGCACCAGCAGGTTGGCCACGCTGAAGGCGCAGGCGGACAGGAGCACCAGGACGACGAGGCCACCGAAGGCGAGGGTCGGGATGCGGACCAGCGGGTGGCGACCCCAGGCCGCCGGGTTGACGGTGGCGCCGGCCGGGGCCTTCGGCGGAGCCGGTGGTGGGGCTGGTGGTGGCGGCATCGTCGCGGTCACGGTCACGGTGCCGCCTCCAGATAGCGCAGGACGGCGAGCACCCGGCGGTGGTCGGTGTCGGCGATGGGCAGGTCGAGCTTCATGAAGATGTTCGACACGTGCTTCTCGACGGCGCCGTCCGACACGACGAGGGCCTCGGCGATGGCCCGGTTGCTGCGGCCCTCGGCCATCAGCTTGAGGACCTCGGTCTCCCGGGGCGTGAGGGCCTCGAGCGGGCTGCGGTGACGGCTGGTGGCCAGCAGCTGGGACACGACGTCGGGGTCGAGGGCCGTGCCGCCGGCGCCGACCCGGCGGACGGCGTCGACGAAGTCGCGCACGTCGGCGACCCGGTCCTTGAGCAGGTAGCCGACGCCGGTGGTCGACCCGGCCAGCAGCTCGGTGGCGTAGCGCTCCTCGACCCACTGGGACAGGACGAGGACGGCGATCTCGGGCCACAGCTCGCGGGCCCGGATGGCGGCCCGGAGGCCCTCGTCGGTGTGGGTCGGGGGCATGCGGACATCCATGACCACGATGTCGGGGCGCTCGGCCTCGATCACCGCCATGGCCTCCTCGGCGTCGCCGGCGGTGCCCACGACCTCCTCGCCGGCGTCGACCAGCAGGCGGATGAGGCCCTCCCGGAGGAGGACCGAGTCCTCGGCGATCACGATGCGCATCAGGGGGCTCCCGGGGAGGGGTGGACGTCGGTGGGGTCGTCAGGGGTCGGCTTGGCCAGGTCGAGCGGCGTCGCGTCCGGGTCCGCGGGGGGCGGGGCGGGTGGTGCCGCGGCTGGCGGCGCCACGGCGGCGCCGGGCGAGGGGAGGGGCAGCTCGGCCCGGATGGTGGTGGGTCCACCGGTGGGGCTGGTGACCCGGAACGTGCCGTCGACGGCGCGGACCCGGTCGGCCAGGCCGCGGAGGCCGGTGCCCCGCTCGACGGAGGCCCCGCCGATGCCGTCGTCGCTGACCTCGACGACCAGGCGGCTGCCCTCGTCGGCCACCAGGGTGCGGGCCCGGCGGGCGCCGCTGTGGCGGGCCACGTTGGTCAGTGACTCGGAGATGACGAAGTAGGCGATGCCCTCGACCGAGGGTGGGGCCCGGCGGTCGACGCGCAGGTCGACCTCGACCGGGATGGGCGCCCGCGAGGCCAGCCCGGCGACGGCGGCATGGAGGCCGCGGTCGGTGAGCACCGGCGGGTGGAGCCCGCGGGCCAGGTCCCGCAGCTCGACCAGGGCGTTCTTGGCCTCGCGGTGGGCCTCGTCGACCAGCGCCCGGGCGGCGACGGGGTCGGAGTCCATCTTCTCCTTGGCCATGCCGAGGCTCATGGCCAGGGCGACCAGGCGCTGCTGGGCGCCGTCGTGGAGGTCCCGCTCGATGCGGCGGCGCTCGGCCTCGGCGGCGTCGACGACCTCGGCCCGGCTGGCCTCGACGGTGGCGACCCGCTGGCGCAGGGCCTCGGTCTCGCCCCCGGCGAGGAGACCCTCGGCCATGCCCAGCGACAGCCGGCTCAGGCCCCGGGTGACCCACGGTGCGGTGAGCAGGACGACCAGGCCGAGGGCGCTGGCCAGCAGCGCCTCGAAGCCGGGGTCGATGCGCCAGTAGAAGAGGCGGGCGCGCTCGGCCGGCACGCTGGCCAGGTAGAGCGGCATCGTCACCAGGGCCAGGCCGATGGCCCAGGTCCCCAGGACGATGGTGGCGAAGATGATCGCCTTGGGCAGGTGGACGAGGTGGTAGCCCAGCTCCTTCCACGTCGCCGCCGACCGCAGCCAGCGCCACCCGCGGCGGTGGATGGGCCCGTCGTGGCGCCGATGGGGGCTGGCCAGCACCACGCCGGTGGTGGCGGCGATGCGGAAGCGCTCGACGTGGCCGGCGATCCACGATCCCAGCAGCAGGAGGGCGAAGAGGGCCACCGAGACGGGCACGATCGGCAGCGTCACGGCGGCGAGCACCGCCAGCAGGATGAGGATCGACGAGGTGAACAGCCCCGAGAACAGGTCGAGGACCACGTCGACCAGCGCCTGCAAGGTGCGGGGCGCCACCGGTGCGGAGGCGCCCACCCCGAGGGCACGGAGCCACCCGGTGCGGGAGGACGGGGTCACAGCGGTGGTCACATGGGCCAACCTACGGACGGACGGCGGGACCGGCCATCCTGTCCCCCGGTGAGACCGAGGTGGGGCTGTCCCCCGCCCCCGGGTCGTGACCAGCGCCCCCGTCCCGGCATCATG
>DATHEV010000398.1:0-2195 GCA_035318405.1 Iamia sp. | reverse complement strand
TGTTCCAGTCGCTGCCCGAGGACGACCTCTTCGGGCTGGACACCGACTCGCTCCATGCCCTCATCGGCGAGCTGCTGGTCGAGGACCGGGATCACTCGGTGCGCGTCGTGCTGCGGCCGGTGGCGGGGTCGCACGCCATCGCCGCCCTCGTCACCGTGCCGGTCGACCGGTGGAACCGGGTGCTGCGCCAGCGGCTGGAGCGGTTCCTGCTGGCCCAGCTCGACGGCGAGCGGGTCGACGTCTCGCTCTCGATCGGCGGCGGGTCGTCGGCGGTGACGGCCCGGATGGTCGTCCACGTCGAGGCCGGCCGGGCCCTGCCCGACCAGCTCGACGCCATCGCCCGCGAGGTGCGGCTGGTGTGCCGGTCGTGGGAGGAGCAGCTGGCGGGCGCCCTGGCGGCGTCGCCCGTGGCCGAGGACGTGGGCGACCCGTCGGTCGTCGCCGCCCGCTGGGCTGACCGGCTGCCCGAGGCCTTCCGCGACACCGTGCCCGCCCGGGACGCCGTCGACGACGTGTTCGCCCTGGAGATGCTGGCGGCGGAGGGGACGGCGCCCGGGGGGCGGGTGCGGGTCTGGTTCGGCGCCCGCCGCTCGACCGACGACCCCGAGCGGCTGTGCCTCGTGGTCGACCACGACCTCGAGCTGTCCCGGCTCCTGCCGGCCCTGGAGAGCCTGGGCCTGTGGGTCACCGACGAGGCCCGCTGGCCCGCCGGCGACGACCTGTTCGTCCATCACCTGGGCGTGCGGGTGCGCACCGTCGGCGACCAGCCGCGACCCCTCGCCGAGAAGGAGACGGCGGCCCGGTTGGGTTCGGCGGTGGGCGCCCTCGTCACCGGCCCGGCCGAGACCGACGGGCTCAACCGCCTGGTCCTCCACGCCGAGCTGGGCTGGGACGACGTCGCCGTGCTGCGGGCCTACCGCCGCTACCGCCACCAGGTCGCGCCCCAGGACGACGAGGCCTACGTCGACGAGGTCCTCGTCGGCCATCCCGAGGTGGCCCGCGCCCTCGTCGCCCTGTGGCACGCCCGGTTCGGCACCGTCGCCGAGGGCGAGGATCGGACCAAGACGGCAGCCGCGGCGTCGGGCCGGGTCCACCGGCTGTGCGACGCCCTCACCCGGCTCGACCACGACCGGATCCTGCGGGGCCTGGCCGGCACCATCGACGCCACCCTCCGCACCAACCACGACCTCCGCCCCGACGGCCCCCTTGCCCTCAAGCTCGACCCCTCCCTCGTGCCCGGCGCGCCCTACCCCCGGCCCCACCGGGAGGTCTTCGTCAGCGGGCGCGAGGTCGAGGGCGTGCACCTGCGGGCCGGACCGGTCGCCCGGGGCGGGCTGCGGGCCAGCGACCGCGACCAGGACTACCGCTCCGAGGTCCTCGACCTCATGCGGGCCCAGGTGCTCAAGAACGCCGTGATCGTCCCCACCGGTGCCAAGGGCGGCTTCGTGCTGCGGGGCGAGGCGGCGGCGGCGCTGGGCGACGAGCGCAAGGCATGGGTCGCCACCGCCTACGACGCCTTCGTCGGCGCCCTGCTCGACGTCACCGACGACTACGACGGCGACGCCGTCGTGCCCGTCCCCGGCCGCTGGGACGGTGACGACCCCTACCTCGTCGTCGCCGCCGACAAGGGCACCGCCACCTTCTCCGACCGGGCCAACGCCCTGGCCGAGGCCCGGGGCTTCTGGCTGGGCGACGCCTTCGCCTCGGGCGGCTCGAAGGGCTACGACCACAAGGCGCTGGGCATCACCGCCCGGGGGGCATGGGTCGCCATCGCCCGTCACCTCCGGGCCCTCGGCCTCGACGCCGAGCGGGACGAGATCACCGTGGCCGGGGTGGGGGACATGTCGGGCGACGTGTTCGGCAACGGCCTGCTCCACTCCGACACCCTCCGGCTGGTGGCCGCCTTCGACCACCGCCACGTGTTCCTCGACCCCGACCCCGACCCGGTCGCCTCCTACGCCGAGCGGCGCCGGCTGTTCGAGCGGCCCGGCTCGTCGTGGGCCGACTACGACCCGGCGCTCATCTCGGCCGGTGGCGGCGTGCACCCGCGCACCGCCAAGGCCATCCCCCTCACGCCCGAGGTCCAGGCCGCCCTGCGCGTCGACGACGAGGAGCTGACCCCGGCCGCGCTGGTCCGCGCCGTCCTGCGGGCGCCGGTCGACCTGCTCTACTTCGGCGGCATCGGCACCTACGTG
>DATHEV010000397.1:0-2510 GCA_035318405.1 Iamia sp. | reverse complement strand
TGCCGTCGGCGTCGGCGGCGACCACCACCGCTCCGTACTCCGCCGCCGTCGGGGTCACGTCGCGCTGCCCTGCTGGAGGCGGAGCCCGATGAGCGCGTTCTCGGTGTCGGACAGGTCGCCGATGACCTTGCGGAGAGGAGCCGGAAGCCGCCGGACCAGGGTGGGGATGGCCAAGATGTCGTCGTCGCGGGCCTGGGACGGGTTCTCGATCAGGTCGACGATCTCGATCTCGTAGTGCCCGGCCAGGTGCACCTCGCACAGCCGCTTCAGGTTGGCGAAGGCCCGGAGCGACTTGGGCGACTGGCCGGCGACGTAGAGCCGCAGGTGCCACATGTCGGTGCCGGAGTACGGAGCGGGGTCGTCGCCGGGGCTCACGTGTCGTCGTCCCCGTTGCTGTCGGCCCGGCGGAGACGACCCTGCTCGGCCCGCTGGCCCTCGCGCTCCTCGCTGCCCGTCGAGGCGTGCGTGAGCAGGCGGTCCACCACGCTGGCCTCGACGTCGAACTCGCGCCACAGGGCGGCGGTCTGGGCCTCGACCGACTCTCGACGTCGCTCGAGGCTGGCCTGGCGCTGCTCCAGGTCCTCGAGCCGGGCCAGGCCCTCCGAGCGCTCGGTGGCCTCGCGGGCCTGGCGGGCCGAGCCCGTGAGCACGCCCTGGGGGCCGACGTAGACGTCGGCCAGCTCGATGCCGTGATCGGTCAGCAGGAACTCGCGGATCTGGTTCGAGTTGGCGAGACCGCGCGACTTGCGCACGTACAACACTCGGTTGTGCTCGCCGTTGCCCTCCTCGGACTTCACGAGCAGCCAGACGTCGACCAGCGAGGCGATCTGGCTGGCGCCCTGGGCCTCGGACTCCGAGCTCAGGCTGGTGAGGACGGCGGTGATGCCCTTGGCCTTCAGGAAGTCGACCTGCCGGGTCAGCAGCGACGCCACCTCGTCGCCGTTGCCATCGTCGAGCAGGTCCGACACGGGGTCGAGGACCACCACCGAGGGGTCGTGCTCACCGACGAGGGTCTGCATGGCGAACAGGTGCGCTTCGAGGCCGAAGACCTTCGGGCGCGAGCACTGCACGCGGAGCAGCCCGGCGTCGATCCACGGCTTCAGGTCGATCCCGACCGAGGCCATGTTGCGCACCATCTCCGGCTCGGACTCCTCGAAGGCGAAGTAGGTCGCCCGCTCGCCGCGCTCGCAGGCCGACGCACAGATCTGGGCCGCGAGGGTCGACTTGCCGGTGCCGGCCGTCCCGCTGACGAGGACGGTGCTGCCCTTGTAGAAGCCGCCGTCACCGAGCATGGCGTCGAGCCGGGGGACGCCGGTCGACACCCGCTCGGAGGAGACGTGGTGGCCCAGCCCCATCGACGTGATGGGCAGGACCGACACACCCGACGAGCCGATGAGGAAGGGGTACTCGTTGGTCTCGTGGAGCGATCCTCGGTACTTGAGGACCCGCAGCCGCCGGGTCGAGGTCTGCTCGGACACGCGGTGGTCGAGGACGATGACGCAGTCCGAGACGTACTCCTCGATCCCGTGCCGGGTCAGGGTCCCCTCGCCCCGCTCGCCGGTGATGATCGCCGTGACGCCCCGGTCCTTGAGCCAGGCGAACAGCCGGCGCAGCTCCGAGCGGAGGATGGCGGTGTTGGTGAAGGCACCGAAGAGCGTCTCGATGGTGTCGATCACCACCCGTTTTGCTCCCACCTCGTCGATCGCCGCGCCCAGGCGGAGGAAGAGGCCCTCGAGGTCCCAGTCGCCCGTCTCCTCGATCGTGCGACCGTCGACCTCGACGTGGTCGATGACCACCTGGCCGGAGGCCTCGAGCTCGCCCAGATCGAAGCCGAGCGACGCCACATTGGCGATGAGGTCCTCGCGGGACTCCTCGAAGGCCACGAAGACGCCGGGCTCGTCGTAGAGGGTCGCCCCCCGGACGATGAACTCCACGGCCAGGAGCGTCTTGCCGCAGCCGGCGGGCCCGCAGACGAGGGTGCACCGGCTCCGGGGGAGCCCACCGCCGGTGACCGCGTCGAGGCCGTCGATGCCGGTGGACGCCTTGGGCAGGCCGGGGGCCCCCGGGCCCTCGCTCGTGGGGTCGGCGATGCCCCGGACGTCCTCGGTGGTGCTCATGCTCACGCCCTCCCTAGGTCGGGAGGCGTCGAGCCGGTGGCGCTGGACGGGGTCTGGGCCCTGTCACCTCACCTGGCGTCTTCCGAAGTCGTTGCGTGGCACCCTACTACCGAGTACACCCACCGCCGCGTGATACGGCCAGGAAACCTGCAGAGAGCGTCATGCGGCGCTCAGCGAAGGGTGAAGCCGAGCTCCAGGTCCTGGACGGCAGTGACGAAGATGTTGTCCTCCAGCCGGGGGCCGCGGGTCACCTCGAGGTCGGTGACACGTTGGCTGAGACGCTCGAAGAGGATGCGGAGCTCGACGCGGGCGAGGTTGGCGCCGAGGCAGAAGTGGGTGCCGCGGCCAAAGGCGACGTGGGGGTTCGGGTCGCGGGTGATGTCGAAGTCGTCG
>DATHEV010000396.1:0-2978 GCA_035318405.1 Iamia sp. | reverse complement strand
CTTGCCGCTGACCGAGCTGAGGATGTAGGTGAAGGAGTCGGCCCCGACCACGTCGTCGGGCGGCGTGTAGGTGCACGGCCCGGCCGACATGGCGGTGAAGGTGTCCTCCCCCTTCTGGGCCCCGGTGCCGCAGCTCACCGTGCCTCCCTTCACCGAGCCCGGTTGCCAGTCCTTGATCCGCACCTCGCCGGTGTCGCCCGGTCCGCCCGGCTCCTCGGGGTCGTCGTCGTTGGCCAGCACGTCGATGGCGAGGCCGTGGACGCCGCCGTTGGCGTCGTCGATGGTCGCCGCCGTGTAGGTCGCGTCGGTGACCACGCTGTCGGGCCCGCTGACGGGCGGATCGGTGCCGGAGATCGGGTAGTGGAAGTCGACGGGGATCTCGCAGTCGAAGTCGCCGGCGATGGGCGTCGCGTCGTGGCCGAACACCTTGAGCCGGTTGACGCTCATGCCGCCGGGGGCGACGGCCTCGACGGTGACCTTCATGCGGACGTGGGCGCCGTCGCCCGGCTCGACCAGGCCGTTGGGGCCGGAGTTGGAGTCGAACTCGTAGCCGAACGGGCCGTAGGGGGCGACCGGGCCGCGGAAGTCGTCGCCGGCGTACTGGTTGCCCTCGATCAGCTGGGCGGTGGTCGCCGCGCCCTGGCCCACCGGGCCGAGGACCTCGAGATCCATGATCAGCGGGTCCGGGCCGTCGTTGGGCGCCGAGCCCGAGGAGAAGCTGTAGACGGTGGCGGTGAAGGTCACCGTGTCGCCGACCTCGAGCGGGGTGCCGTCGGCGACGCTGGCGCCGACCGTCCACTTGGCGTTGTTCTGGGCGCTGGGACCCCGCCCGTTGATGTTGATGGGGCCGCAGTCCGGCAGCGGCACGTCTCCGTACTGATCCCCGCTGGGGGAGATCGCGGCCGTCACCTTGCTCGGGTAGTCGTTGTCGTCGCCGTTGGCGCCGGCCGGGGAGACGGTGGAGTTGGGGGCCAACGACAGGGTCGCCAGCAGGACAGCCGTGGCGGCCAGGACGCGGCCGACGCGGCGGGGGGAGCAGCCCGCGATCATGCCGGCACTGTACGTGTGGTCCGACCAACTGTCCACCAGACCGACGGATCTCCAAGTGGACATCGGGGTCTACGCTGGCGCCATGCCCATCGGACCCGTCGCCCGCCAGTCCGTGGCCGACCAGGTCTTCGACCAGCTCCTGCGGGCCATCCTCACGGGCGAGAACGAACCGGGCACCCAGCTCCCCCCCGAGCGCGAGCTGGCCACCCAGGCCGGCGTGAACCGCCAGGCCGTCCGGGAGGCGCTCCAGCGCCTGCGCCAGATGGGCCTGGTCGAGATCATCCACGGCGGCGGCATCACCGTCCTCGACTGGCGCACGTCCGCCGGACTGGCCCTGCTCCCGATGCTCGTGGTCGCCCACGACACCGCCGTCGACCCCGTCGTGTCCCGCTCGATCATGGAGCTGCGGGCCGTCATCGGCGCCGACGCCGCTCGCTGGTGCGCCACCCGCTCCCCGGCCGGCACGGCCGACCAGCTCCACGCCCTCGTCGATCAGATGGAGGCTCTCGAGGGCGACTTCTCGAAGTGGGGGCTGCTGGGCTACTCGTACTGGGACGCCATCGTCGCCGGGGCCGACAACGTCGCCTACCTCCTCGCCTACAACACGCTGCGCGAGGTCGCGGTGGCGCTGGCGCTGGCCGAGCGGATGTCGCCCGCGCTGCTCCGGCGGGAGTGGCGCCAGACCGACCTCTACCGCCAGCTGGCCCACGCCATCGAGGCCGGCGATGCCGACACCTCCGGCCGCCTCGCCGGCGTGCTGCTGGGCGCGGGGGTGGCCGCCGTCAACGAGTGGCTGACCACGCTCCCCGCCGACCGCCCCGCCTCGGCCTAGCGCCGGAACCCGCCACTTCGGCAGGGTCAGCCGTCCCGGCGGTCGATGATCTCGAGGTAGCCCTGGCCGGCGGCGATGGCCCGCCCGTCGAGCGTGCCGGTGGAGGCGACGCCCCCGACGTGCCCGCTCCCGAGGCCGTACAGCAGCGGCGTGTCCACGGTGACCACGACGTCGACCCGGTCGTCGGCGCTCGTCCAGTGGAGGACGCGGGGCGGGCGGGTCCGGCGGCCGTCGGGCGTCGTGACCTCCTCACCCCGCTCCTCGACGGTGAGGCGGACGCCGCGGACGTGGCGCTCGGGGGCGCCGGTCGTCGAGCGGACGTAGGCGGCGTCGAGCAGCGGCCGGCCGAAGGCACCGAACCCGGACAGCAGCAGCTGGGTGTCGGCGTCGAGGTCGATCACGCAGTAGGCGAAGGTGTCGGCCCGGACCTTGAGCCGGGCCGGCAGGGCCCAGGGGACCAGGCCGTGGAGGCCCGCGCTGCGGGCCCACTCGAACGTGCCGGTGCCGGCGACCTCGGTGGTCGACCCCGCGGCGGTGATCGAGCCGGCGTAGCGGGTGAGGATGCTGAGGTGCTCCCAGAGTGGGCTCCGGGCGAACCAGGTGACGGCGTCGGTGAGCTCGAGGTCCAGCGCGGCGGTGAACCCGTCCCGGTCGATGGCGACGTGGCGCTCTCGCCCGGTGCCGCTGATCACCAGGTCGTCGCCCAAGCGGACGAACGAGCCATCGGGCGTGAGGTGGCTGTCGTAGCGGGTCGAGTACTGGCGGAACGACGACGCGGGCGCGGTGACCGCCGTGCCCGTGACCAGGCTGGCGCTGTGCCGGGGCCCGTCGACCCGGGCGTGGTCGGTGTCGAAGATCCGGCTGCCGGTGGTGCCGACGAGGGCCATGCAGGCGAGGAACCGGTGCGGGTCGGGCAGGTCCGGCACCATCACCCCGTAGTGCGTCCACGCCCAGCGGCGGGATCCCACGTGCGACGGGAACACCGGCTCGGCCGGCAGGGCGGCATCGTCGGCCCGCGTCGCCCCCACCGCTCGCAGGGCGAGGTCGGCCGCCCGGTCTCCGATTCTCATCGCTCCGTTCTAGGCGGCGAGGACAG
>DATHEV010000395.1:0-2542 GCA_035318405.1 Iamia sp. | reverse complement strand
TACGACAGTCCCACCGGGAATCGTCGTGACCGGCCTCCGGTTGGGCCGGCCATGGGATACACCGCAGCGCCCGACGGCTGGTGGCAGGAGTTCCTGTCCGCCCTCCCCGCCCACACCGCCAAGCTGGCCGTGGTCCGGAAGGACGGCAGCCCCCACGTGGCGCCGATCTGGATCGCCGTCGACGGCGACGAGGTCGTGTTCACCACCTCGGCCGACACCGTCAAGGGCAAGGCCATCCTCCGCGACGGCCGGATCAGCCTCTGCGTCGACGACGAGACCCCGCCGTTCAGCTTCGTCACCATCGCCGGCACCACCACGACCTCGACCGACCCCGATGAGCTGCGGCACTGGGCGACCCGCATCGCCGCCCGCTACATGGGCGAGGAGCAGGCCGAGGCCTACGGCGGGCGCAACGCGGTGCCGCCCGAGATGGTCGTGCGGGTGGCGCCCACGAAGGTCACCGCCGTGGTCGGCGTCGCCGACTGACGACGCCGGACGCGCCCGCACCCCGAGTGGCCGCTACGGTGGCGGGATGGCCAAGAAGCTGCTCCTCCTCCTGATCGTCGCCGCCCTCGGAGGCATCGCCTTCAAGAAGCTCCGCGCCGTCTGACGATCCTCATCTCCGACCGAGGCGCCCGCGCCCCGGCGCCGACGGGCGCCGGGGGAGCGGGCGTCGTCGCGTCATCGGGCGCTTGGGTGCGGGTCGTCGGCTGGCCGCGTCGCCGACGGTCCGGGCCACGGGTCCGGCCCACTCGGTGACCAGCTTGGCCAGCCCCGCCGCCTGCTGGGCCGTGGTCTGGACGCTGCGATCCCGGCGCAGCCACATGTAGGCGGCGGCGCCGGCCGCGCCGGTGGCGAGCAGGCCCCCGCCGACCGCCGCGGTGGGACCGGGGCTCGGCATCGCCACCCGCGAGCGCAGGGGCACCTTGCGGGTGAACCACCGCACCTCCCAACCGCGATCGGCGGCCACCTTGGCCAGGTCACGGTCCGGGTTGACCGCGACCGGGTGGCCCACGACCTCGAGCATGGGCACGTCGGTGATCGAGTCGGAGTAGGAGTAGGACGCGTCGAGGTCGATGCCCCGCTGCTCGGCGATCTCCCGCATGCGCTCGGCCTTCTGGGGCCCGTAGGCGTAGAACTCGACCTCGCCGGTGTAGCGGCCCCGGGCGTCGATGCCGGCCCGGGTGGCGATGGCCTCGTCGACGCCGAGGTGGCGGGCGAGGGGCAGGACGATCTCCTCCGGTGAGGCGGAGATGATGAACACCCGGCGGCCGGCGGCCTGGTGCTCGGCGATGAGGGTGACCGCCTCGTCGAAGACGATGGGGTCGATGACCTCCTCGAGGGTCTCGGCCACGACGTCGCGCACGTGGGCCTGGTCCCAGCCCGCGGTCAGCGCCAGCACCTTGGTGCGCATGCGGGCCATGCGCTCCTCGTCGGCGCCGAGGTAGAGGTAGACGAGCTGGCCGTAGAGCGCCCGCAGCAGCAGCCAGCGGTTGAGGAGCCCGGCCCGGTACAGGGGTCCGCCGAAGGCGACCATCGACGCCTTGGCGATGACCGTCTTGTCCAGGTCGAAGAAGGCGGCCTCCACCTGTCCACCCTAAGGGTCGAGCCGTCCCGGGGTTTCGGGGTGGGGCTGATGGGGGACGGTGGGCGCCCAGCTTCCCCCGCTCGATCCCTTCGATCCCCGCGCTCCGGGAGGCTCCCCATGCTCGTCACCTGCTGGTCGGTGAAGGGCGGCGTCGGCACCACCGTCGTGTCCGTCGCCCTCGCCGCCACGCTCGCCCGTGTCCACGCCCTCGAGGGTGGCGCCCTCCTCGTCGACCTCGGTGGCGATGTCCCCGCCACGCTCGCCCTCCCCGACCCGCGCGACCCCGGCCTCGCCGGGTGGACGCGGGCGGGGGAGGACGTGGCCGCCGACGCCCTCGCCCGGCTCGAGCTCTCCGTCGGGCCCCACCTGGCCCTCCTGCCCCGCGGCCGGGGTCCGCACGGCCCGGCCGAGCGGCACGAGGTGCTGGCCCGGCTGCTGGCGGCCGAGGCGCGGCCGGTCGTCGTCGACGCGGGGGTGATCGGTCCCGACAGCCCGGCCCTGCCGCTGGTGGCCGAGGCCAACCGCTCGCTGCTCGTCACGCGGGCGTGCTACCTCGGGCTCCGGCGCGCCCTCGACCTGCCCCTCCGGCCGTCGGGGGTGATCCTCCTCCGCGAGGCGGGCCGCACCCTGGGCCGCGAGGACGTCGAGCGGATCGTCGAGGCGCCGGTCGTCGCCGACATCCCCGTCGACCCGGCCGTGGCCCGCGCCGTCGACGCCGGCGTCCTCGCCCGCCGTCTGCCCCGGGCCCTCGCCCGTCCCCTCCGAGCCGCAGCATGATCGTCGTGGCCGCCCCTCGTGGATCGGCCTCGCCGGGGGCCGTGTCGTCGGCCGAGGTCGAGGCCGAGGTGCACCGCCGGGTCCTGGTCGCGCCGTCGATCCCCGCGGCCGTGGCCCCCGGGGCGATCGAGGCCCTGGTGCGCGACGTCGCCCCCCACCTGCCGCCCGACGGGGTGG
>DATHEV010000394.1:0-2061 GCA_035318405.1 Iamia sp. | reverse complement strand
TCACCCCGTCGGGGCGGAGCGTCCGGACCTGGTAGAGACCGGGGACGAGCGGGATCGGCCCGTCGGTCACCGATGTCGTCCGGGCGACCAGGGTCAGGCTGGCGTCGCGCACCTCGACGGGCATCGCCAGGTCGCCCGCCGACCAGGTGGGGAGCGCCAGGAGCCCCAGCGGCTCGTCGGTGCGCGACCAGATCCCGCCGAGCGTTCGCGCCGCAGTCGGTGTCTCCCCGTCGAGTTCCCACAGGACGACCTCGCGACCGGACCCCACCGCCAGGGTGGTCCCGCCCGGCGACCAGGCCACGGCCGTGGGCCACTCGGATGGCAGGACGGCACGGGGCGGAGCGGCGAGATCATCGAGAGCACGGATCTCGACGGGGCCGAAGGGTGAGAACACGGCCAGCTCCGAGCCCGTCGGCGACCACCGGGCGCCAGTGGGGCGCCGATCGAGATCGTCGATCACGACCTTCGGCTCGCCGGGGTCGTCGACGACCCAGATCCGGAGGGTCGTGCCATCGACCGTCGCCAGCCGCTGGCCATCGCCGGACCAGCTCACGTCATCGACCGACTGCGAGTGGGCCAGCACCGTCACCATGCCGTCGCCGACGCTCCAGATGCGCACCCCGTTGCGGCCGGCGATGGCGAGGCGATCGCTCTTCGGCGCCCAGGCCACGGCCCTGACCCACTCATCGTCGTCGGTGAGCGTCGCGTCGGGGATGCCCGTCAGGTCGCGCCACACGTGGACCTTGCGACCCGACCCCGAGGCCAACCAGCCCTCGGTGGACCACGCCACGCCGACCGAGCTGGAGTCACCCCCGACCAGGCGGGTCGGCCTCGGCCCGCCCCACGCCGGCGTCCACGCCTGCACCCCGTCGTAGGTGGCGACGGCCAGGGCGCGCCCGTCGGCGCCCCAGGCGAGGTCCCCGGCCGTGGAGTCGACCGCCATCGACGCCACCGGGGGCCGTCCCGGCGAGCCGGTGTCCCAGACGCACACGCGCTCGTCCCAACCGCCCGTCGCCAGGTGACGCCCGTCGGGCGACCAGGCGACGGTGGTGAGGTCCCTCGTGTGGCCGTGGACGTCGGCCGGGCGGCGGGCCATCAGGCCGTCCCGATCTCGAGTGTGCGCTCGCAGCTCATCGGCTTCACGTCGACGCTCTGGTTGGTCGTCGCCGGGTACGGCGCCGCCGAGGCGACCTGGATCGTGTAGAGCCCGGCGGGCACGTCCGGCCATGTCACCGGGATCTCAGGGCTCGTCTTGGTCGCGACGAGGTGGTCGTCCAGCAGCGCGACGGTCGAGGCCTTCGCCGCGTTGACGGGGATCGCATCGATGGTGACGGGCACCTCTGGCGGCGTGCGCAGCACGGAGACCAGCCCGATGCCGCCGGTGCCGATGGGGTCGACCCGCTGGACCTCGCCGACCCCGGTGGCCCGCAGCGGCACCCACGTCTCCAGGTACCGCGACAGCGAGTGGGTGGTGACGTGCCACTGGTCCGACAGGCCACCCGGATCGTTGGCGTCGTCGGGCCCGACGGCGCCGGCGCCGGCGAGCGCGTTGAGCAGCTCGTCGCCGAAGAACGTCCGCTCCCCGGTGGTCCCGAAGGCGCTCTGCTCGGGCGCGGAGGCGACGATGTGCGGTGAGGACGCCACGCTGCCGTGCGGGACGACGAAGCCGAGCACCGGTCGGGGGACCTCGGCGTTCTCGTCGACCGCGGCCGCCTTCACGCGGCAGGCATCGGTGAGCCAGAGCTGCTGCGGGGCGAAGCCCTCAGCCGAGAACGCCTTGTTGAGGGCGTCCATGTCGAGCGCCGCGGTGAGCGGGCCGGGGTGGGCGCGGGACGCGAAGTCCTCGAGCAGCAGGATCACATCGCCCTTGGTCACCTCGACCCCGTGGCCGGCCACGTAGACGATGGCCCGCCCCGCTCGCGGGCCCTGGCAGTCCTCTCGGAATGCGATCAGGTCGGTCGTGACGTTGGCGAGCGTGGCCCGGTCGATCCTCGGGGGGAGGTCGGCCAGGTCGTCCTCGGGCCCGGGCGAGAGCAGCACGCGCAGCGAGCCCAGTGGCGT
>DATHEV010000393.1:0-2276 GCA_035318405.1 Iamia sp. | reverse complement strand
TCAACGGCCGACTCGTCCGCGCCCTGACCATCGACCCCACCAAGACCCGCCAGACCCTCTACAACCGACCAGGCAACCCCGGCCGCCTACCGTGAGGGATGACCCGCGACACCCGTGAGGGATGACCCGCGACAGGACACGGCCACTGGTGGCCCATCTCCGCCTCAGAAGCGACCGGGGGCCGGAGCCCGGTGCTAGCGGAAGCGCTTGTGGCGGGTGAGGACGCCGGAGACGGCGAGGGCGACGCCGCCGGCGAGGACGATGAAGAGGCCGGTGCCCAGGCTGACGTCGAACTCGTCGATGCCGCCGGCGCTGGACACCTCGAAGGCACCGAGACCGAGGGCGACGATCCCCAGGCCGACCATGGCCAGGCGGAGCACCAGCGACCGGGCCCCGCCGATGAGCAGGGCGGCGATGACCGTGGCGATCCCGGCGACGCCGAGGAGCACCTTGGCGTCGCCGCTGGCCGACCAGCCCGAGACGTCCTGGCCCTCGACCCCGATCCACGGGAGGAACACGCCGACGGTCACGAGGGCGGCGGCGACCAGGCCGGCGACCCCGCCGGGCAGGTTGCCCCGCTCGTCGAGCACGGCGGCGCCGGGCGTCCCCAGCGTCCCCGCCGACGTGCGGACGGGCCGGGCCGAGGTGGGCGCCGTGGTCGTGGTGGGGGCGGCGGCCCAGGTGACGTCGGCGCCGGGGGCCGGCTGCCACACGCCTGCTCCGCCGTAGGCCGTGGTCGTCTCGCCCACGCTTGCGGTCGGTTCGGGGGCCGCCACGAACGGTCCCTCCGTGCCCGGGTCGGAGGGAGCGCTCCACTGCTCGCCCGGACTCGCCTCCCACACGGGGGCCGGGGCAGCAGCCGCCTCCCAGGCCGCCACCTCCGCCGGCGCCGGCCCGAAGGCCGTCGTCGCATCCGACGCCGCCGCGGCCGGACCGGGCTCCCACGCCGGGGCCTCAGCCGGCGCCGCACCCGCGTCCCACGCCGGGGCATCCGATGCGACCGGGCCGGGCGCCGCCGGATCGGGAGCGGGCGACACGGTGGAGTCCGGTGCCGCCGCATCCCACGCCGGGGCGTCCGATGCGACCGCGCCGGGCGCCGCCAGATCGGGAGCGGGCGAGTCGGTGGCGTCCGGGGCCGCAGGGTCGGGAGCGGAGTCGGAGGGGCGGGCTTGGCGCGGGGGTGGGGCGGTGAAGGTGAAGGCCGAGCTGTCGGCCGCCACCGGGCCCGCCTCCGAGGGGACCGGCGTGCGGCACGACGGGCAGAGGGTCTGGTGGGCGGCGACCGGCTCGTGGCACGACGGGCAGCTGCGTTCGGGCACGGGTGACCTCGGGGGAAGGCGGTGCGCCGGGGCGACCGGCACGGCCCCACGTCTACCCCGGATCGGGAGTCCTGCCCACCTCGATCCCGCCCGTCGGGTGGCCCACCCCGCCGAGCGCACCGTTCTGATCAGCCGGGGGTCGCACCCCACGCAACCTCGGGAGACCAGAACCGACCCGAGCCGCCCACCCACCGTTCTGATCGGCGAGGGTCGCGCCCGCGCAACCTCCGGAGGCAGAACGGACCCACCGCATGGGGAGAGGAGGTCGCCACGGGGCGCGGCGGCTGGGGCGGTCCCGACGGGCGGCCTGTAGGTTCGGACCGTGGTGACGGAGCATGACGTCGAGCTGCCCGATGGTCGTCGGCTGCACGCCTACGACACCGGTGCGGACGGCCACGACGGTCTCACCGTCGTGTGGCACCACGGGACGCCCACCATCGGAGCGCCGCCCCGGCCGCTGTTCGACGTCTCCGACCGGATGGGCATCCGCTGGCTGTCCTACGACCGGCCCGGCTACGGCGGGTCGACGTCCAACCCGGGCCGCGATGTCGGCACCGCCGCCGGCGACACCGCCGCCGTGGCCGACGCCCTCGGGGTCGACCGCTTCGCCGTCATGGGCCACTCGGGCGGCGGCCCCCACGCCCTGGCCTGCGCCGCCCTCCTTCCCGAGCGGGTCGTGGCCGCCGTCTGCCTCGCCGGCCTGGCTCCGATCGAGGCCAAGGACCTCCACTGGTTCGCCGGCATGGAGCCCGCCGCCGTCGGCACGCTCCGGTCCACCCTCGAGGGCCGCGAGGCCCGGGCCCACCACGACGCCATGACCGGTCCGACCCGGCTCCCGTTCTCCACCGCCGACGCCGCCGCCTTCGCCGCCGAGTGGGGCTGGCTGGCCGAGGTCGTCGAGCCGGCGCTGGCCCACGGCCACGTCGGCCAGGTCGACGACGACCTCGCCTACGTCGC
>DATHEV010000392.1:0-2118 GCA_035318405.1 Iamia sp. | reverse complement strand
CCCGCATCACCGAGCCCGGCGACGGCGACGGCGAGCGCCTGCTGGCCGACCTGCGGGCCGACTTCACCCCGCTGGCGGCCCGCTTCTTCGAGCTCCTCCGCGGCGGCGGCTACGACGGCACCCTCGAGGCCGCCACCGCGGTGCGCCTCGCCTCCCTGCTCCGCTACGCCACCGGGCTGGTGCCGCTGGAGAGCTTCGACGTCGAGCACGGCCGGGCCGGATCGCCCGTCGCCCTCGTCGAGGACCTGACCAGCGCCCTCACCGACGCCATCGAGGAGCTGACCCGCCCCGTCGACGCCATCAAGCACCAGGCCAAGACGGTCACCGTGGGCATCTCCCGCAGCGACGAGGGCCTGCTCCAGCTGCCGCTGGTGGCGGCCACGCTGGCGGCCGGGGCGCCCCGCGACCGGGTCAGCTACAAGGCCCTGCGCACCCTGGCCGGTCTCGACCCCGCGGTCGAGGAGGTCATCGGCCACACCCGCTACGCCGTCGAGGGCTCGGTCGAGACCCACGAGGCCACCGTGCGGGTCATCGACCGCGGCGGCATCTCCCGTGACCTGCCGCTGCGCACGGTGCGCAACCCCGTCCTCCGGGGCACCAAGCACCGGGTGGCCATGGAGCGCGAGGTCACCGTCGCCGTGGGCCGCAGCGACGGCCGCACCGTCATCATCGTGCCCGAGGTCCGGGGCAACGAGTGCACCGGCCTGACCCTCCTCCACTGCCGCTTCGCCGACCACCTGCCCGCCTCCCGGGCCCGCTCGGTGCTCGAGCAGTACCGCACCCGCCTGTCGGCCCTCACCGACGCCGTCACCGAGACCGAGCCCACCTTCCGCGACGACCTGCTGGGCGAGATCTCGATGATCGAGCTGCTGACCTCGCCGGTCTACGTCCTGGCGGAGCGGTGGCGCGCCACGTGAGCGAGCGCAGCGAGCGAGCCAGACGGCACGGAAGGCATCGCCGGCGGCGAAGCCGACGTTCATCGGTGCGCCGGGGGATCGCCGTCGCACCGCATCACCCGGCGGCGCACCGATGAAGGGACTGGGAACGGACGTCGTCGACCTGGAGCGGTTCCGCACCGCCCTCGACCGCACCCCCTCGTTGGAGGATCGCCTCTTCACCACGGGCGAGCGCGCCCTGGCCGCCTCCCGGCGTGACCCGATCCCGGCCCTGGCGGCCCGCTTCGCGGCCAAGGAGGCCGTGATGAAGGTCCTCGGCGTGGGGCTGGGGGCCATCGACTGGTACGACGTCGAGGTCGTGCGGGAGGAGTCGGGGCGACCCCGCCTGGTGATCACCGGGCGGGCGGCCGCGCTGGCCGACGCCGCCGGGGTGACCGGCTGGCACCTCTCGCTGTCGCACTCCGACCTGGTGGCCATCGCGGTCGCCGCCGCCGACTGATGGCGTCGACCACCGCCGCGGCCGAGCCCGAGGCCGAACCGGCGCCGACCACCAGCGGCGGTCGCGGCCGCTGGGGCTTCGCCCACGTCCCCGCCCTCGACGGGCTCCGGGGGGCGGCGGTGGCGGCCGTGCTGCTCTACCACGCCGGCCACCTCGAGGGCGGCTACCTCGGCGTCGACCTGTTCTTCGTCCTCTCCGGCTTCCTGATCACGTCGCTGCTGCTGTCCGAGCACCGGAGCACGGGGGCCATCGGGCTGGGTGCCTTCTGGGTCCGCCGGGCCCGGCGCCTGCTGCCCGCCGCCCTGGTGCTGCTGGTGGGCGTGGCCGTCTACGGCTGGCTGCTGGCCCGCCCCGTCGACCTGGGCCAGATCCGCGGCGACGGGCTGGCGACCCTCTTCTACGTGGCCAACTGGCACACCGTCCTGGAGGGATCGAGCTACTGGGACCTGTCGCTGGCCCCGTCGCCGCTCCAGCACACCTGGAGCCTGGCGATCGAGGAGCAGTTCTACCTGTTGTGGCCGCTGGCGGTGACCCTGGTGGCCCGGCGGTCGACCGACCTGCGCCGGGCCGTCGGCCGCATCGCCGTCGGCCTGGCCGTCGTCTCGGCCGCCCTGTTCGTCGGGCTGCACGCCCTCGGCGCGTCCGACACCCGCATCTACGAGGGCACCGACACCCGGGCCGTCGCCCTCCTCCTCGGCGTGGCCCTGGCCGCCCACCGCGAGC
>DATHEV010000391.1:0-2917 GCA_035318405.1 Iamia sp. | reverse complement strand
CGCGGCGGGCTGAACCCGTGCGCCGTACCCGGTTCGACACCTGGCCCTGCCCGATCGCCCGGGCCACCGACCTCGTCGGCGACTGGTGGACCCCGCTCGTCCTGCGCGAGGCCTACATGGGCACCCGCCGGTTCGACGGCTTCCAGCGCAACCTGGGCATCGGGCGCAACATCCTCACCCAGCGGCTGACCCGGCTGGTCGACGAGGGCATCCTCGTGCGCCGGCCGTACCAGGACCGGCCGGTGCGCCACGAGTACGTCCTCACCGACAAGGGCCGCGAGCTGTTCACCGTGATCGCCGCCATGAAGACCTGGGGCGACCGCTGGCTGGCCGGCGACGACGGGCCGCCGCTCATCTACCACCACACCCTCTGCGACCACGACATGGACGCCGAGGTGGTGTGCTCGCACTGCGGTGAGCGGCTCGAGGTGCGCGAGGTGAAGGCCCGCCCCGGGCCGGGCTGGCCCGCCGATGAGTCCTGGAGCACGCCGCGGTCGGCCCCGACATGACCAAGCTCATCGCCGGCATCACCCTCTCGCTCGACGGCTACATGGCCGGGCCCGAGGGCGACGTCGGCGCCCTCTACCCCGACTTCGACACGCTGATGGGGTCCGAGGTCGCGCAGGAACAGCTGGCCGAGACCGGGTCGATCCTGATGGGCCGGCGCATGTTCGACGGGGCCGAGGACCCGGACAGCTATGCCGACGACTACGAGTTCCAGTGCCCGATCGTCGTCGTCACCCACGAGGCGCCCGCTCACCAGCCGGCCCGCAACGACCTGCTGTTCATCGAGTTCGCCACCGACGGCCTGCCGGCGGCGGTCGACCGGGCCAAGGAGCTGGCCGGCGACAGGGAGGTGACCGGCATCTTCGGGCCGGAGATCCTCTCCCAGCTGCTGGACCTCGACCTGGTCGACGAGCTGCGGATCGACGTCATGCCGGTGATCCTCGGCGGCGGGCACCGCTTCTTCGGAGGCGTCGATCGCCACGTCGACCTGGAGCTGCTCGACGTCAGCGTCACCGGCCCCCGCACCAGCCTCCACCTCGCCGTCCGCCGCTGACCCCCGCTTCTGTCAATTCGCGTGCACCGCTGAGGTGCACGCGGGTTGACAGAACGGGATCAGTCGGGGTCGGCGAACCAGCCCTGGGCCGAGGCGTCATCGAGCAGGGCGGTGGCGAGCGGGAGGAGCCCAGGGACCCAGTCGGCCAGCTTCCCGTTGCGGGCCCGGGCCATGGCCTCGGTGCGCCCGTGCCGGCGCCACAGCTCCCCGCCCGAGGCGTGGTTGACCATCAAGGCGGCGAGCCGGTCGACGGCGTGGGCCAGCTTGGCCTCGGGCGTCTCGGCCGCCTCGAACTCGTCCCACCAGCCCCGGAAGGTGGCGGCCTGGTCGGCGGGCAGCAGGGCGAAGAGGCGGTCGGCGGCGGCGGCCTCCCGCTCGGCCTTGGTGGCCCGGCCGGCCTCGTCCCACGGCGGGGTGTCGCCGGCGTCGATCTCGACCAGGTCGTGGATCAGACACAGGCACACGGCCCGGCCGCCGTCGACGGGCTCGTCGCTCCGCTCGGCCAGGACCAGCGCCATCAGGGCGATGTGCCACGAGTGCTCGGCGCTGTTCTCCCGGCGGGACCCGTCGACCAGGGGGTTGGCCCGGACGATCGACTTGAGCTTGTCCGCCTCCACCAGGAAGGCCAGCTGCGCCGCGGTACGAGGATCGAGCGTCGCCATCGGCACCACCGTTGCAGGTGGCGGCAGGACATGTCCGCCGGCGCCGATGACGACCGACGGCTTCGCCGAGGACCTGAGCTGTGTCATCTCGTTCGCTCGCTGCGCTCGCTCACCGGTGCCCATCGTCGCAGGCGAGGCGTCGGTACTCTCGGCGAGATGGCCGCCGCCGACCACCCCAACGTCGTCGCCGTGGGCGACGCCCTCGCCGCTCGGGGCGCGCCCTTCGCCGTCCGGGTCCTGCCCGACGCCGTGTCCACCGCACAGGCCGCGGCCGACGCCCTCGGCGTCGAGGTCGGCCAGATCGCCAACTCGCTGATCTTCTCGGCCGACGGCCAGCCGCTGCTCGTCCTCACCTCCGGCGCCCACCGCGTCGACACGGCCAAGGTGGCCGCCGGGCTGGGCGTGGCCTCCGTCGACCGGGCCGACCCCGCCTTCGTCCGGGCCGCCACCGGCCAGGCCATCGGCGGCGTGGCGCCGGTCGGCCACCCGGCCCCGGTGCGCACGCTGGTCGACACCGCGCTGGAGGCCTACGACGAGATCTGGGCCGCCGGCGGCATCCCGCACGCCGTCTACCCGACGACCTTCGCCGAGCTGGTCGCCGTCACCGACGGCACCCCCACGGAGGTGGCGTGACCATGGCGGCCCGGTTCGTCTACTCGGCGTCGATGTCGCTGGACGGCTTCATCGCCGGAGCCGACGGCGACATGTCGTGGATGGTGCCGTACCTCGGCCCCGACCCGACGGTGGACGCCTTCATCGCCGAGGTCGGCGCCATCCTCGTCGGGGGCGGGACCCTGCGGGGCCGGGACCCGTACGCGGGCACCGGCGGCGAGGGCGAGGTCTTCGGCGGGGGCTGGGAGGGACCCCAGATCGCCGTCACCAGCCACCCGGTGGACGGCGTGAGGTGCACCTCCGACCTGGACGACGGCATCCGTCTCGCCGCCGAGGCGGCCGGCGACCGCGTCGTCAACGTCCTCGGCGCCACCATCGCGCGCGGCCTCCTGGAGCGAGGCGTGCTCGACGAGGTCCTGGTCGGCATCGTCCCCGTCCTCCTCGGCGACGGCACCCGGCTCTTCGCCCACCCCGGCGGGACGACGGTGCGGCTCGAGCCGATCAGCGTCGACCACCAGTTCCCCCTCGCCCCGTCCCTCCGCTACCGGATCGTGCGCTGAGCATGGGCATCGTCGACCTCAGC
>DATHEV010000390.1:0-4658 GCA_035318405.1 Iamia sp. | reverse complement strand
ACCGGCTGGTCGAGGCCTGTGCCGCCGAGGAGGCGTGCGCCGGCGCCTACGGCGACCTGGCCACCGTGCTGGACGAGGCCACCGCGGCCATGGACACCGACCCCGAGGAGCTCACGGCCACGGTCGACCTGGGCGGCGAGGAGGTCGAGCGGGACTTCGTGCTCACCGGCTCCGACGTGCGGGCGGGGCTGTTCGCCGCCCTCTACGACAGCGAGCTGATCCCCCTGCTGCCCAGCGTGATCGCGGCCGTGGCCAGCGGCGACCGCAGCATCGTCCCCCAGTTCGTCGACGTGGGCGTGCCCCGCCTGCTCGACCTGTCCGAGGGCGCGTTCTACTCCGTCGACTGCGCCGACTCGGGCCGCGCCCTGGAGGGCACCGACGTCGAGGCCGAGCTGGCCGAGGCCACCGAGGACGCCCTGATCGCCCTCAACGCGGCCCAGGTGTTCTGCGCCGACTGGCCCGTGGAGCACGTCCCCGAGGCCTTCAACGAGCAGGTCACCGTCGACGTGCCCACGCTGGTCTACGGGGGCACCCTCGATCCCATCACCCCCTTCGCCCACTCCGAGGCCCAGGCCGAGGTCATGCCCGACGCCCGCTTCGTGGCCGTCCCCAACGCCGGCCACGGCGCCGCCGGCACCGACGACTGCACCAAGTCGGCCCGCGACGGCTTCTGGCGCGACCCGGCGGCCGACCTGCCCGCCTGCCTCGATGACCTCGTCGCCCCGCCGTTCGTGGTCGGCGGCTGATCGCACCCTTCACGCTTCCCGCGCCGCCGCTGGTCGACCCGGCCCGGGGCCTCGTCCTCCGGCCCTGGCGGCCGGCTGACGCCGTGACCCTGGCGACCGCCTGGGCCCTGCCCGACATCGCCGCCCAGGCCACCGTGCCGGGCGTGGGGGCGGTGGCCGACGCCGAGCGGTGGATCGCCGGCGCGGCCGCCCGCCGGGAGGTCGGCCTGGGGCTCGACCTGGTCGTCGGTCGGCTCGACGGCGAGGTGTGGGGCGAGGTGGGCCTGACCCGGTTGCGCCTCACCGCCGGCGACGCCACCCGCGACGAGCTGGAGATCGGGTGGTGGGTCCTGCCCACCCACCGCCGCCGGGGGGTGGCGACCACCGCCGCCGGCCTGCTGGCGCGGTGGGCGCTGGCCCAGGGCGACGCACCCCGCCTCGTGGCCCGGATCGTCCGGGGCCAGGTCGGCTCGGAGACGGTGGCCACCCGGATCGGGCTCCGCCGCCTCGCCCGCCTCGACACCACCCGCGACCTCTGGGCCGGCCCGGTGTAGGGTCGCGACGCCGTGAAGCGGGTCCGGTGAGGCTCGCACGGCGTGGAGAGAGATGGCCGAGAGAGAGCGTCGCATCTCGCCGCCCTACGGCGGCGTGTTCGTGCCCCGGACCCGGGTGCTCGACCGGGACGATGTGGCCCGGGCCATCTGGCGGATGGCCCACGAGGTCGTCGAGCGCAACCACGGCCTCGAGCTGGTGACGCTGGTCGGCCTTCAGACCGGTGGGTGCTGGATCGCCGAGCGGCTGGCCGACGCCCTCGACACCATCGAGCAGGTCCGCCCCGAGGTCGGCGCCCTCGACGTGGCCTTCTACCGCGACGACATCGGCCTCCGGCCCGTCCTGCCCGAGGCCACCACCGACATCCCCGAGGACATCGACGGGCGCAACGTCGTGCTGGTCGACGACGTCCTGTTCACCGGCCGCACCATCCGGGCCGCCCTCGGCGCCCTCCACGACTACGGCCGGCCCCGCTCGGTCCAGCTGGCCGTCATGGTCGACCGGGGCCACCGCGAGCTGCCGATCCGCCCCGACTTCGTGGGCAAGAACCTGCCGACCCGTCGCGACGAGGTGGTCGACGTCCACCCCGACGGGGTCGATTTGGGGGAGATGGTGCGGTGAGCGAGCGGTGAAGCACCTGTTGAACACGGCCGACCTCAGCGGCGACGACATCGTCGCCCTGCTGGACCTCACCGACTCGTCGGTCGAGATCAGCGCCCGGAACATCCCCAAGGTCCCGACCCTCCGGGGCAAGACGGTCGCCTCGCTCTTCTACGAGGACTCGACCCGCACCCGTCTGTCGTTCGAGACGGCGGCCAAGCGGCTGTCAGCCGACACCATGACCTTCAGCGTCGGCACCTCGTCGGTGAAGAAAGGCGAGTCGCTCCGGGACACGGCGCTGACCATCGAGGCCATGGGCGTCGACGCCGTCGTCGTCCGGCACGGCTCGTCGGGCGCTCCGCACCGGGTCGCCTCGTGGATCGACGCCGCCGTGATCAACGGGGGCGACGGCTGGCACGACCACCCGACGCAGGCCCTCCTCGACTGCTACACGCTCACCCGGCGGCTGGGCACCGAGCGCCTCGACGGGGTCCGGGTCGCGGTGGTGGGCGACATCAAGCACTCGCGGGTGGCCCGGGCCGACGTCCACGCCTTCACCGCACTGGGCGCGTCGGTCACCCTCGTCGCCCCGCCGACCCTGCTGCCGCCCTCGCTGGTGGGCTGGCCGGTGGGGGTGAGCCACCACCTCGACGAGGTGCTCGGCTCGGTCGACGCCGTCTACCTGCTGCGGATGCAGCGGGAGCGGATGACCGAGGCGCTCATCCCCTCGCTGCGGGAGTACACCGCCCGCTACGGCCTCACCCACGAGCGGCTCCGCCGGCTGGGCGACGACGTCGTGGTGATGCACCCGGGTCCCATGAACCGCGGCGTCGAGATCGCCCCCGAGGCGGCCGACGACCCCCGGGCCGTCATCGTCGACCAGGTGCGCAACGGCGTCGCCGTCCGCATGGCCGTGCTGATGCGGCTGCTGGCCGGCGAGACCCGCACGGTGCCCGAGCCCGACGGCGCCGAGGTGTCCGATCCGGGATCCGACCTGCCGCTGGAGGCAACGCGTGGCTGAGGCCGTCGTCATCAAGGGCGGCGAGGTGGTCGACGCCACCGGCTCGCGCCGGGCCGACGTGCTCGTCGTCGACGGCCGGATCGCGGCCGTGGGGGCCGACCTCTCCGAGCCCGGTGCCCGCGTCCTCGACGCCGGCGGGTGCATCGTCGCCCCCGGCCTCGTCGACCTGCACGCCCACCTCCGCCAGCCCGGCAAGGAGGAGGCCGAGACGGTCGAGACGGGCAGCCGCTGCGCCGCCCTGGGCGGGTTCACCGCGGTGGTGGCCATGCCCAACACCACGCCGGCCATCGACTCCGCCGGCGTCGTGCGTGAGATCCTCGAGCTGGGGAGGGGGGCACTGTGCGCCGTCCACCCGTCGGGCGCCATCACCGTCGACCGGGCCGGCACCACGCTGGCGCCGATGGGGGAGATGGCCGACCTCGGCGTCCGCCTCTTCACCGACGACGGCACCGGAGTCCAGGACGACCAGCTCATGCGGCGGGCGATGGAGTACGCCGTCGGGCTGCCCCACGACGTGGTGCTGGCCCAGCACTGCGAGAACTCCGCCCTGGCCGCCGGCGGGCACATGCACGAGGGGGAGTGGTCGTCCCGCCTCGGCATCGCCGGCCAGCCCCACGCCGCCGAGGAGGCGATGGTCGCCCGCGACATCGCCCTGGCCCGGCTCACCGGGGCCCGCATCCACATGCAGCACATGTCGACGGCGGGCTCGGTGGCGATGATCACCGAGGCGCGGGCCTCGGGGTTGGCGATCAGCGCCGAGGCCACGCCCCACCACCTGCTGCTGACCCACGCCGAGGTGGCGTCGTACGACCCCGTGTTCAAGGTGAACCCGCCCCTGCGGACCTCCGAGGACGTGGCCGCGGTGCGGGCCGGGGTCGTCTCCGGCGCGCTCGACGTGATCGCCACCGACCACGCCCCCCACACCCCCGACACCAAGGACGAGCCCTTCGACCAGGCCCCGCCGGGGATGCTGGGGCTCGAGTTCGCTCTGGGCGTGGCCCTGGCCGTGCTCGACCTGCCCGTCGCCGAGGTCCTGGCCCGGATGTCGTGGCGCCCCGCCGCCGTCGCCGGCCTGGGCGACACTCAGGGCGGCCCCATCGAGGCGGGCCGGCCCGCCAACCTCTGCGTCATCGACCCGACGGTCGAGTGGACCGTCCAGCCCGGCCAGACCGCCAGCCGCAGCCGCAACATCCCCTACGTCGGCAAGACGCTGAGGGGCAAGGTCCGCCACACGGTCTCCCGAGGCGAAGCAGTCGTCATCGACGGCAACGCCCAGCGCTGACCCACGTTCTAGAAGTGTTGGCCGATTCTAGAACGGCTGGCGTAGGCTGACGTCATGGCACTGAGCATCAAGAGCGACGAGGCCGACGCCCTGGCCCGGGAGCTGTCCCGGCTCACGGGCGAGTCCCTCACCGACACCGTCACCGAGTCCCTGAGGCAACGCCTCGACCGAGAACGCCGCATGCGCGGAGACTCCGTCGGGGCCGCCATCGCTCGCGCGCAGGCGCGCATCGGCGAGGTACCGCCGGGCATCGACGCCGCCCGATCGGCTGACTTCCTGTACGACGAGAACGGGCTGCCGGTCTGATGGTGATCGACTCATCCGCTGTCGTCGCCATCCTTCGCCGCGAGGAGTCGAGCCTGGCGATCGCCCGTGCCCTGGAGGAGGACGAGATCCGCCTTCTCGGGACGCCGACCCGCACGGAGATGGCGATCGTCGTCCAGCGGAGCGGCCTGCCTGACGGCGCCGCAACGCTGAG
>DATHEV010000389.1:0-5178 GCA_035318405.1 Iamia sp. | reverse complement strand
CCCCGAGGGCGATCTCGTCGGCGTCGCAGTCGGTGAGCTCGACCGGCAGCCGGCCACCGCCGTCGAAGTCCACGACGGCAAACACGATCGGCGGGCTGGGCGAGTAGGCCAAGCGGTCGATGGTGGACGTCACGACGGTGCCGGCGGCATCGGCCATGGGCCGGGCCTCCATGTCGTCGATGGCGCCACCGTGCATGGCCGCTCGGGCCGGCGGCATGTGGACGCTGCCCGAGGTGCGGTCCTGGGAGGCGACGAAGCCGAACTTCCAGTCACCGCTGCGCGCCGCGGCCGAGGCCGACGGCCGGGCCGGCTCGGGCCGCCGGGGCGGCTCGGTGGACAGCAGGCCGCGCCAGCGCAGGTAGGTCGGGTACGGGAGCGGAGCGCCGGCGGCGACCTGGTCGGCGACCGGGCGGGCGGGCGCCCAGTCCGACGCCGCGGCCGTGGCCCGGAAGACCAGGGCGTCGGCACCGTCGGCGAGGGAGAGGAGGACGACGACGTCACCGGGCGCCGCCGCTTCGAGGGCGCTCGTCAGGAGCAGCAGCGGCTGGGTGGCACCGGGGTTGCCGACGCTCGCGCTCAGATCGTCGCCG
The DNA here is from genome assembly GCA_035318405.1 of Iamia sp. Lineage (GTDB taxonomy): Bacteria > Actinomycetota > Acidimicrobiia > Acidimicrobiales > Iamiaceae > Iamia. The sequence continues at coordinate 4,588 of DATHEV010000389.1, read as the reverse complement.
ACCGTGTCCTTCCCGACGCCGAGGCCGCGCCCGACCGCCTTGGCCGCCCGGGCGTGGGGGCTGGCGACGAGGACCCGGCTGACGTCAGCGGCCTCGACCCGGGCGTCGGCCAGCGCGGCGGCGAAGGCCGCGGTCCCGAGCGGCACGTAGCGCTTCTCGCCGAAGCGCTCCTCCCACTGCCGGGTGCGGGCGTCGCCGGGGGTGCGCCACCGGTCGAGGAACTCCTCGGTGCGGCTGGCCCGCCCGACCAGCTCGGCCAGCACGGGCGCCCCCTCGGACTCGGACCCGACGAGCACGGCGGCGGCGGCATCGGCCCCGGCCGCCTCGTCGGGCGAACCCGGCAGCCCGGGGCGGACGTCGCCCGTCACGACCAACGTCGGGCCATCGCCGGCGAGGGCGGCCACCAGGGCGGCGACCGACGAGCGGGCGCTGCCCACCATGTCGGCGGCGAGGGCCGACGACGGCAGGCGGAGGGCGGCGTGGACCGCGGTGGCGTTGGCCTTGTCGGCGTAGGTGGGCGTGGTGGTGGCGAACCAGAGGGTCTCGGGCGTCACCGACGTCGACCGGAGCACCGACCGGGCGGCTTCGACGGCCAGCGTGGTGGCGTCCTCGTCGTAGCCGGCGACCGTGCGGGTGCCCTTGCCGCCACCCCCACCGGCCACGGCGGCGATGGTGGTGCGGTCGAGCCGGCGGTGGGGCAGATGGGCGCCGAGGGCGAGGATGCCGCGCATGCCGCCGAGCCTACGGCCACATCTGACGACCCGTCAGATCCATCTGTGTGCGGGTTGATGCCGCAAACGACCGAACCCGCACACGGAACGGCCGGTCGAGGGAACTGGACGGCCAGACCCCTACGGTGGACGCGCCTTGGTCTCCCCCGACACCACACCTCCTCCCCCGCCGCGCCCCGACGCGACGCCGGCCGCCGAGGCCGCCCGCCGCCGCCGGGCCGACCGGGCCCGCCAGGCCTTCGTGGCGCCCTGGTCGCGTCGGCGGGCCCGCCGGGTCGGCCTGGTCGCCGTGGCCCTCGGCATCCTCGGCCCCGTCGTGGGCACGGCCATCGCCCTGCTGCTCGTGCCCGCCCAGCCGCCCGCCATCGTCCCGCTCGACGACGATCGGGTCGCCGTGCTCGATGCCGAGGGCTCCATCCGGTCCATCGACCCGGTGGCCGGCGAGATGGCCCTGCGGCTCGTCCTGAAGGCCGGCCCCGCCACGCCGAACGATCTGTTCGACGACGCCGGGTCGCTCACCGAGGACCTGGTGCTGGTCGTCAACGACGCCAACGGCCAGAGCACTCGCACCCTGACGAGGGACCAGCCGCCGGGCACCCTGACGGTGACCATCGCCCTCACCGACTCGCGGGCGACCCGCTACCCGGTCGACCGCTACCGGTCCACCGTCTTCGTCGTCGCCCACCCGGCGGACGATCCCGATGAGGCCGTGCCGCTCCGCCTGTCCCTGCGCTCGAGCGATCCGGTCTTCAAGGTCGAGGTGGCCGACGACGCGGCGACGACCGACACGCTCGGCGTCCTCGAGCTGCGCATCAGCCGGCGGGGGACGGTGATCGGCTGGGCCGGCTTCTTCGTGCTCGTGTGCTGGCTGCTGGCCATCGCCGCCGCCTCGCTGGGTTGGACCACGGTCGTCCACGGGATCGCCTCGCCCGGGTGGGCGTGGGGCTTCCTCATCGGCGTGCTGTTCGCCCTGCCCCCGCTGCGCAACGCCCTGCCCGGCGCGCCCCCGTCGGGCTCTCTCGTCGACCTGGCCGCCTTCTACTGGGCGGTCGGCATCGTGGCGCTCACGCTCGTGGCCATGATCGGCTCCTGGAACATCCGCGTCCGGCGGGCCCCCGACGAGCCCGACTCGCCCAAGCCTCGAATCTGACGACCCGTCAGATCCGGGGGGCTACGGTCCGCTGACGTGAAGCTCGGCGATGTGATCGACCCCGACGACCTGGCGCACGGCCGCCCCCTCGACGGGGTGCGGATCCTGGCCCTCGAGCAGATGCAGGCCCTCCCCTGGGCCACGCAGCTGCTCGCCCGCCTCGGGGCCGAGGTGGTGAAGATCGAGGCCGTCGGCACCGGCGACCAGGGCCGCGGGTCGCTGCCGGCCATGACCGACCCCGAGGGCCGCCGGGTCGGGGCGACCTTCCTGCGCACCAACCTCAACAAGCGCTCGATCTGCGTCGACCTCAAGTCCGACCGGGGCCGCCAGCTCGTGCTCGACCTGGCGCCCCGCTTCGACGTGGTGGCCGAGAACTTCAAGGGCGGCGCCCTGGCCCGCCTCGGCCTGGCCTACGCCGACGTCGCCGCCGTCCATCCCAAGGTCGTCTACCTGAGCGTGAGCGGCTTCGGGAACAGCGGCTCGCCCTACGGCGACATGCCCGCCTTCGCCCCCATCGTCGAGGCCATGTCGGGCATCTACGAGATGAAGCGTCAGGGCGACGACCCGCCGGTGGTCGCACCGGTCGGCGCCCTGGGCGACATCGGCACCGCCCTCTTCGGCGTCATCGGCGTGCTGTCCGCCCTCCGCCACCGGGACCAGACCGGCCGGGGCAGCCACGTCGACGTGGCCATGCTCGACGCCATGGTCGCCATGACCGACATCGTCACCAACTTCTGGTCGATGGGGCTGCGGGGCGGCGATCTCGGGCCCCTCCTGATGCACGGCTTCCGGGCGAGCGACGCCTGGTTCATCGTCCAGGTCGGGCGCGAGCACCAGTTCGCCAAGCTGGTCGAGGCCATCGGCCACCCCGAGTGGGCCGCCGACGAGCGCTTCGCCACCCGCCAGGGCTGGCTCGACCACCTCGACGTCCTGCGCGAGGGCATCGAGACGTGGGCCGCCGACAAGACCTCGATGGAGGCGGCCCGCGCCCTCGGCGCGGTGGGCGTGGCCTCGGGGCCCTGCCTCACCGACGAGCAGGTCGTCGCCGACCCCCACGTGGCGGCCCGGAACATGCTGGTGGAGGTGCCCCGCACCGACGGCGTCGACCAGCCCGTGCTCGTGCCCGGCAACCCCGTGAAGATCAGCGGCGTGGCCGAGGGGCCCGAGACGCGGGTGCCGTGGCTGGGCGAGCACACCGACGCCCTGCTCGCCGAGGAGCTCGGCCTGGACGAGGACTCCATCGCCGCCCTCCGCGCCGACGGCGTGGTTGGCTGACCGCGTGGTTCGCTGACCCAGGAAGCCGGGTAGCCCACCCACGGGCGGATCGGCTCCACCTCAGCGAACTCTCAGTGTGGATCCGTACCGTCCGATGGGACGAGCGAGGTCCGCCATGCACACCTTCCGCACCACCACCGCCAGCCGCACCGGATCGCACCGGAGCACCAACCAGGACCGGGTCGCCACCGCGGCCCGGCGGGTCGTGCTGGCCGACGGCATGGGTGGCCGCCAGGGCGGCGAGGTGGCGGCCCAGATCGCGGTCGACACGGTGCTCGAGCGGCGCGCCGGCCGGCTCGAGGATCCCCGCCGGGCGATCCTCCGGGCCAACACCCGCATCCAGGCCCACGCCCGGGCCCAGGAGCTGGCCGGGATGGGCACCACCGTGGTGGTCGTCGACCAGCCCGACGCCGAGGCCGCCAACGTGGTGGTGGCGTGGGTGGGCGACAGCCGGCTCTACCGGGTGCGCGACGGCGAGGCCACCCTGCTCACGGCCGACCACACGTGGGAGGCCCTGCTGCTCGAGCTGGGCACGGACCCTGCCGAGGCCGCCGGCCGGCGCCACGTCCTCACCCGGGCGGTCGGCACCCAGCCCCAGGTCGAGGTGGACCTGTGCACGTTCGAGGTCCGGCCCGGCGACCGGCTGGTGCTGTGCAGCGACGGCGTGCACGGTGCGCTCGGATCCGCCGACGTGGCCCGCCTGGCGCCGCACGGAGCGGCGGGCCTGGTCGAGGCGGCCGTCGCCGCCGGCACCCGCGACGACGCCACCGCCGCCGTGGTCGAGCTGGTCCCCGTCGACACCGACGCGGACACCGGCCAGATGCCCGTCCTCACCGGCGCCGGCTGACGAGCAGCCCGCCGGCGTCGCCTACCTGACGACGCGGTTGGAGTAGGGCGTGGTGGCCATGATCTCGAGGATCAGGCGCTTGAGGGTGCTGCCGCCGTTCAGCCGGCTGACGGCGCTCGTCTTCTCGCCGGCCGTGGGCATCCGGGCCAGCAGCCCGCGGTAGATCAGGACGACGTCGACCTCCTTCGCCAGCCGGGTCTTGTTCTCGGCCGACTCCGAGAACCCGACCATCACCTGGCCGCGGTTCTTCTCCCGCCGGTCCAGCACCCCGGTCCAGTAGCCGACCTCGCCGCTGCCGCCCGTCCGGCCCAGGACGTTCTGGTAGATCCGCTGGACGAAGGCCTGGTTGCTCAGGCTGCCGTAGAGGGTCGTGAACTCGGCCGAGGCGGCGAAGCCCGACGACATCGCCGGGATCGACATGCCGCCGCGGTGCCGGCCGACCCAGTAGTCGAGCCCGGCCTTGTCGGGCAGGCGCTGGAAGTAGGCCGAGTAGAGGCGGATGACCGGGGCGTGGTACGTCGAGAAGGCGCCTCGCACGAGCGACTCGACGTGGTTGCCCGGCTTGAGCTGGCCCGAGGTCAGCTG
>DATHEV010000388.1:0-5219 GCA_035318405.1 Iamia sp. | reverse complement strand
GCCGCTCGGGGATCGGGCGCCGGGGCCGCGCTGGTGGACGCGGTCTCGGGCTGGGCGGTCGACGCCGGGGCCGAGCGAGTCGACCTCACCGTCGTCGAAGGGAACGAACCGGCCGCGCGGCTCTACCGCCGCCACGGCTTCCGGCCCACCGGTGCATCCGAGCCGCGGGCGCGCGACGGCGTCGTCGAGACGGGCATGGCCCTGGACCTGATCCCGCCGTCTGAGCCGCTGGCGGACGCGGCCCTGGCCGTGTTCGACCTCAGCGCCACGGCCCCGCCGGTGCTCGTCGCCGGCGGGGCGCTCCACCGCACCTGGCGGGTCGTCACGGTCGACGGCGACGTCGCCGTCAAGGTGCTGGCCCCCGGCGGGCACCCGGCCTGGGCCGACGAGCTGGACCGGGCCGTCGCCTTCGAGCGGGCCGCCTGGGCGGCCGGAACCGTGCCCATGGCCGAGCCCCTGCCGGCGCTCGACGGGTCGGCCCTCGCCCGGTTCGACGACGCCGTGGTCCGCGCCCACCGCTGGGTCGACGGCCCGGTCGGCACGGCGATCGCCCCCACCGCCGAGCGCCTCCGCCGCCTCGGTCGCACCGTCGCCGCCCTCGTCGCCGTCGGCCCGCCCGTGGGCACCACCGCCGTCGGCCTGGAGTGGAACGCCCTCGACGCCTACGACGCGACCGTGGCCGAGGCCCACGACGTCGACGCCCCGTTCGCCGCCGCGCTCGACGACCTGGCCGAGGAGGTCGCCCGGCTCCGGGCCCGCATGGCCGCCCTGGAGGCGTGCCACCGACCGATGGCCATGGGCCACGGCGACCTCCACCCCCGCAACACCGTCGTCGTCGGCGGGGTGGACGTCCTGGTCGACTGGGACGACTCCGCTCCCGTCGTCCCCGTGAGCCACCTCCTCGATGCCGCCGTCGCCTTCGCCGGGGGACCGCACGAGGCCTCGCCCGCGCTCGTCCGGGCCGCCCTCGACGGCTGGGCCGAGGCCGGCGGCGGACCCGTCGACCTCGACGGGGCGTCGACCCCCCTCGCCAACACCGGCCTCCGTGCCGTGCTGTTCCACGCCTGGCGCGCCCTCGGCCACCGCGGCGTCGACGCTGCCGCCCGCGATCGCAGCGCCGCCCTCGTCCCCGGCTTGGCCGCGGCCTGGTCGTCGTCGGCCCCCGCCCTCCGAGCCTGGGAGGCCCGCCTCCCCTAGACCGCCCGCTCCCCGCGCCAGATGGGGCCGTCGTCGGGGTCGTCGACCTCGGCCACGGGGGCGAAGCCCGTCCGGCAGAGCACGGCGGTGGAGGCGTTCTCCTCGGCGAGGGTGTGGGCGACCACCGTCGTGACGCCGGCGGACCGAGCCCGGGTCGTCAGCTCCTCGACGACGGCGCTGGCGATGCCCCGTCCCTGGCGCGCCGGCTCCACACGCACCACGGCGCGGCACCGTACGCGCCGCCCGACGAGCGCCCGGCCAGGTTTCTAGACGGGGGCTTCGAGGGGGAGCTGGGGGGTGCGGGGCGGGGGGAGCGAGGAGCGGAGGTCGGCGACGAGGTCGTCGCGGGTCGCGGCCAGGGCGGGGTCGTCCCAGCGGTTGACCCGCTGGAGCGGGTCGTCGGCCAGGTCGTAGAGCTCGCCCTCGGTGCCGTCGTGGACGGTGCCGGCGTCGTAGGTGGTGCAGACGAGCCCGTCCCGGGTGATCGTCTGGAGGTGGACGGCGACGCCGAGCAGCTCGCTGTCCCAGGTGGTCAGCGCCCGCTCGTGACCCCGGGCGTCGGCGTCGGCGTCGTCGACCGGCAGCGAGCGACCCTCCATCCACGGCTCGGCGTCGAGCCCGGCGATGGCGCAGAACGTCGGGGCCAGGTCGACCAACCCGACGGGGCGGCTCACGACCGACGGCGTGACCGCGGCGGACGGCGCCGGACGCCAGATCAGGGGCAGCCGCATCAGCCCGTCGACGTGGTACGGGCCCTTGAACATGAGCCCGAAGTCGCCCTGGAGCTCGCCGTGGTCGGTGGTGACGACGACGTCGACGTCGTCGGTCCAGCCCCGCGCCGCCACGGCGGCGAGCACCCGGCCGATGGCCTCGTCGATCAGCTCGACCTCGATGGCGTTCATGGCGTTGATCTCGCGCACCTGGTCGGCGGTGAGCGTGGCCGGCACCCAGTGGGTCGGCGCCTCGTAGTTCGACACCAGGGCGCCGTCGTACCAGAGCCGCCAGTGGCGCGGCTTGGCGTCGAGCAGCCGCTCTCGCTCGGCCCGATCCTCCGGGTAGCCGGCGGGCAGCGGGACGTCGCGCCAGTCGATCCGGCCCTTCTCGGACGCCGGCGGGTCCCACGGGTGGTGGGGGTCGGGGAAGCTCATCCAGGCGAACCAGTCGTCGTCCGCGGCCAGCGAGTCGAGCCAGGCGATCGTCCGATCGGCCACCCAGTCGGTGTGGTAGCAGTCCCGCGGGACGGGGTTGTCCTTCACCTGCGGGGCGTCGGTGTCGCCGCCGCCGGCCCCGTTGACCTCGAGGTCGCCGTCGAGCACGGGGTAGAAGCCGCCGAGGTGCTCGCGGTGCTCGTTCTGGATCCACCGGGCGTAGTGCAGCCCGCCCATGGGCGAGTGACTGGCCAGCTCCATGTGGTCGAAGCCCCGGTGGGGGCCGACGGTGCCGTCGTGCCACGGGCCGGGGACGGTGTGGACGCCGGCGTCGGCCAGGCCGTTCTCGGGGAACCGGCCGAAGGGGTCGAGGAAGGGCTCGAAGTGCGGCTTGCCGACGAGGGCGGTGCGGTAGCCGGCGCGGTGGAGCGTGGCGGCGACCGACGGGGCGTCCTGGGGCAGGGCCACGCCGTTCATCCACACGCCGTGGGTGGCGGGGTGCTGGCCGGTGAGCATGGTCGAGCGCGACGGCATGCACACGACCGACTGGGGCACGGCCCGCTCGTAGCGGACCCCGTCGGCGGCGAGCCCGTCGACGACCGGCGTGGAGCCGACCACCGCGCCGTTGCACCCGAAGGTGTCGTAGCGCTGCTGGTCGGTCGTGACGAACAGGATCTTGCGTCCCACTAGGCCGGGACCTCCTCGGTCTCGGACGTGGGTACGGGCGGCGGCGCGGCGATGGCGTCGAGCGCCGGGCCGGCACCGGCCTCGAGCTGCGTCGTGAGCGACGTCAGCGCCGCCGCCATCACGCCGCCGAGGACGATGGCCATCGTGGCCGGGTCGGCGTCGCTGGAGTAGGTGACGAGACAGCGGTCGTCGCCCAGGGCGATGACGTCGATGCTGGCCAGGTGCTCCTTGAAGAAGCCGCCGGCGATCCGGTACTGGAACCGGCGCTGGAGCGGGTCGTTGGTGACGATCACCTCGTCGAGGCTGAGCCCGGCGCCGGTGGTGACGGTGCGGATCGTCGGCGTCTTCATCACGACCTGGCGGAGGCCGGGGAACCAGTGCTGGAGAACGTCGGCCCGCGTCACCACGGCCCAGGCGGCGTCGGCCGGCACGGCGATGGACGCGTGGCGGCGGACGCTCGCCCTCATCGGGCGGGGTGGGCGACGTCGGCGAGCAGGCGACGCAGGGCGAGGGCCATGGCGGCGCGGGCGGCGTCGGGATCGAGGCCCTGGTCGTGGAGCATCAGGTCGTGCGCCTCCCAGGAGCAGATCACGTCGGCCGCGGCCAGCAGGGCCTGGCGCTCGTCGTCGGGGCGGTCGGCCAGCGCCGGTCCCAGGACGACGACGACCTGGTCGCGCAGCACCTGGCGCACCCGGGTCAGGCCCTTGGCCACGATCGGCTGCTGGAAGGAGCGGAAGCGCGCCACCCGGCCGACCTCGCCCATGGCCGTGAGCAGCCGGATCCGGGCGGTGACGAAGGCGTCGATGCGCTCGTCGAGCGGCGCCTCGGCGTCGAGGTCGAGCTTCAGCAGCGGGGCGAGGTGCTCCTGCTGGCGGGCCACGGCCTCCGAGGCCAGATCGCCGACGTCGGCGAAGTACCGGAAGAGCGAGCGGGCCGAGACGCCGGCCCGGGCCGCGATGTCGTCGGCCGAGGGGGCCAACACACCCTCGCGGTACAGGTCCAGCAGGGCGGTGACCACGGCCTCGCGGTTGCGCTCCCGCCGAGCGGTGCGCCCGTCGCCGTCGCGCCTGCTCTCGCCTTCGTCGTCGGAGGTCTCGGCGCCGGCCATGCCGGCAGGCTACACTTCTGTCAGTCCTTCTGACAACACTCGGAGGCGAGCGCCATGAGCACCGACCTGGACGAGATCCGCAACGTCACCTGGAGCGACCCCGAGGTGACCGCCTGGGCGGAGCGGGCCACCCCCATCATGGTCGATGGGGAGACGGTTGCGGTGTGGGACGTCCGCGCCACCGCCGACGAACGGCACGAGCCGCTGCTCATCGTGCACGGGTTCCCGACCTCGTCGTTCGACTGGGCCCACCTGGTGCCTCGTCTGGCGCAGCACCGTCGGGTGGTCCTGCTCGACATGCTCGGCTTCGGCCTCTCGGCCAAGCCCGACCGGGCCTACACCATGGCCCTCCAGGCCGACGTCATCGAGGCGGTGGTGACCGAGCTCGGGATCGACCGGCTCGCCCTCATGACCCACGACATGGGCGACACCGTCGGCGGCGAGCTCCTGGCCCGCCAGATGGAGGGCACCTGGCCGGTCGAGGTCACCCGGCGGGTCGTCACCAACGGCAGCGTCTACATCGCCCTGGCCCACCTGACCGACGGCCAGCAGATGCTCCTCGCCCGGCCCGACGAGGTCCTCCCGCAGGGCATCGGCCCCGAGCTGATGGCGGCCAGCCTCGTGGCGACCCTCGCCCCCGCCCACCAGGACATCGACATGGTCGGGCCGGCCGAGCTGGTCTGCCACGACGGCGGCGACGCCCTCCTCCCCCGGATCATCCGCTACATCGAGGAGCGGCGGGCCAACGAGCGCCGCTTCACCGGCGCCATCGAGACCCATCCGTCGCCGCTGCACGTGGTCTGGGGTCCCGACGACCCGATCGCCGTGGCCGAGATGGCCGACCGCCTGGTCGCGGCCCGCCCCGGCACCACCCTCTCGTGGGTCCTCGGGGCCGGCCCCTACCCGATGCTCGAGGCGCCCGAGGTCTTCCTCGCCGCGGTGGGCGTCGTACAGGGCCTGCAGGCCGGCGTACTGCGGCGTGAAGCCGCACTGGCTGGCCGTGTTCACGATCAGGACGACCTGGCCGAGGTACGTCGAGAGGTCGACGTCGGCGCCGTCGATGTCGGTTGCGGAGAAGT
>DATHEV010000387.1:0-3382 GCA_035318405.1 Iamia sp. | reverse complement strand
ATGCGCTGCGACCGGGGGGCGTCTCCGTTCACGGGTCGCGACTGCCCCCGGGCCGCGCCGGCAACCCCTGGGAGAGCATCCGGAGGCGAATCGTCCCCGTCGAGCACCGGTCGCGTACGATCGCCCCCGGTTGCCCTTGCCCCTGGCGCCGAAGAGGAGGCGTTGCCGTGGTCGATGACGCGATCCCAGAGCCCGGTGTCGCTCAGCATGGAGGCGGCCTGCGGGTCGAGCCCGTCGGCGACCCCACCGCCGGGTCCCTCCACCTGACCGGTGAGCTCGACGCCGCCTCCGGCGAGGAGCTCCTCGCCGCCGGGAGGGACGCCATCGCCCTCGGCGCCACCGCCCTCTCGCTGGAGCTGGCCGACCTGCGGTTCTGCGACTCGGCCGGGCTGCGCGCCCTGGTGCTGCTGAGCCGTGAGGTCGAGGGCTCCCTCGTGCTCGTCGAGCCGTCCCCCATGCTCGTCCGGCTCCTCGAGGTCACCGGACTGTCGGAGGCCTTCACCCTGGCCTGAGAGCCGGCGGTTCGGTGGGGGACGGGTGGGGAGGGGGGCGGCCGTGCCCGACCCCACTGCGAACGAGACCGTCGACGACCTCGCCGCCGCCATCGCCGATGCGCTGGAGGCCGAGGACCGGACCCTGGGCGTGGCCGAGTCGCTCACCGGCGGGCTCCTGGCCAACGCCCTGGCCCGGGCCGAGGGGGCGAGCACCTGGTTCCGAGGCGGGATCGTGGCCTACTCCCCGGCGGTGAAGCACGGGCTCCTGGCCGTGCGCCCCGGCCCGGTGGTGTCGGCCGAGGCCGCCGCCGACATGGCCGAGCAGGCGGCCCGCCTGCTCGACGCCGACGTGGTCGTGGCCGTCACCGGCGTGGGCGGGCCCGACCCGCAGGACGGCTTGCCGCCGGGCACCGTCTGGCTGGCCGTCACGACCAACGGCACCACCCGCACCCACGGCCACCGCTTCGCCGGCGAGCCACCCGAGGTGATCCGGAGGAGCGTCATCGCCGCCCTCGAGTGCGTCCTGGCCACCATGGCTTGACCACCAGGGGGCTCGGGTAGCGGCGGGGATGGCCTCGCACCTCTCGTCATCCCCTGGCCCGACCGTCGGCGTCGAGGAGGAGCTGTTCGTCGTCGACGACGAGACGGGATGCCTGTCGGCCTGTGCGGCCGAGGTGATCGCCGCCGCCACCCACCGGGCCGACGACCAGATCGAGCACGAGCTCAGCCGGGCCCAGGTCGAGACCGGGTCGGCCGTGTGCGCCGACCTGGCCACCCTGGCGGGATCGCTCACCTCGCTGCGCCGCCGCCTCGACGCTGCCGCCCGCACCCGGGGCGCCCGGGTCCTCGCCACCGGCACCCATCCGTCGTCGCCGTGGGAGCACGCCGGCGGCGTCACCGATGACGTCGCCTACCGCAAGCTGGCCGACGACTACGGGCACCTCACCGACGAGCAGGTCGTGTCGGGCTGCCACGTCCACGTCGGGGTGGCCGACCCCGAGCTGGCCATCCAGGTCATGAACCGGGTCCGCCTCGACGTCCCCGTCCTCCTCGCCCTCAGCGCCAACTCACCGTTCTGGGCGGGCGTCGACACCCGCTACGCCAGCTACCGCACCGAGATCTTCCACCGCTGGCCGACGACCGGGCTCCCCGAGCCGTTCGCCTCGCGGGCCGAGTACGACGCCCTGGTCGAGACCATGCACTCCGTCGAGGCCATCGACGCCCCGGCCCGCCTCTACTGGGACCTGCGGCCGTCGGCCCGCTACCCGACGCTCGAGCTGCGGGTCGCCGACGTGCCCCTGACGGTGGAGGAGAGCGTCACCGTGGCCGGGCTGTTCCGGGCCCTGGTGGTCGAGGCGACCGCCCAGGTCGAGGCGGGGGAGCCGGTGCCGGTGGTGCGGCCGGAGCTCCTGCGGGCCGCCCTCTGGCGCGCCGCCCGCTACGGCCTGGAGGGCGACCTGCTCGACGTGCGGACGCCCGCATCGGTCCCGGCGGCCACCCTCCTGCAGGACCTGCTGGGCCGCCTGCGGCCGCACCTCGAGGCCCTCGGCGACTCGGACCTCGTCGGCGCCGGCGTGGCCCGCGTCCTCGACGAGGGGACGGGAGCCGAGCGCCAGCGCCGGGCCCACGCCCGTCGGGGCTCGCTGGACGACGTCACCGAGGCCATCGCCGTCGCCACCGTCCCCTGACCCGGGTTTCCGGCGGTTCGAGCGGGGAGGATGGGGTGGTGAGCCCCACCCCTGCCGACCGGCTGTCCACCTACCGGTCGAAGCGCGACTTCGGCGTCACCGCCGAGCCGTCCGGCGACCGGGCGCCGGGGAGCGGGCCGCCCCCGGAGGACGGCCGCCGCTTCGTCGTCCAGCGGCACCGGGCCAGCCGGCTCCACTACGACGTCCGGTTGGAGATGGGTGGCGTCCTGGCCAGCTGGGCCGTGCCCCGCGGCCCGACGCTCGACCCCGACGTGCGCCGCCTGGCCGTCCACGTGGAGGACCACCCCCTCGACTACTTCGACTTCGAGGGCACCATCCCGCAGGGCGAGTACGGCGGGGGAGACGTCATCGTCTGGGACTGGGGCACCTGGACCCTGGCCAAGGGCGACGACCCCCTGGCCGCCGTCGAGGCCGGCGACCTCCACATCGACCTGCACGGCGAGCGGCTGGCCGGCCGGTTCGTCTTCATCCGCACCAAGCAGGACTGGCTGCTGCTCCACAAGCACGACGACCACGCCGTCGCCGGCTGGGATGCCGAGGACCACCCCACCTCGGTGAAGACCGGTCGCACCAACGACGAGGTGAAGGCGGCGCCCGAGGCGACGTGGGACCCCAACGCCCCGACGATCCCGACATGGGACCCACCGACCGACGACGAGCTGGACGCCCTCGACGCCCTCGGCGCGAAGGGGGAGTGGGAGCTTCAGGGCCGCACCCTCAAGCTCACCAACCTCGACAAGGTCCTCTTCCCGGCGCGGGGTGACGAGGCGCCGGTGACCAAGCGGGACCTGATCCGCTACCACGCCTGCATCGCGCCCACGATGCTGCCGTACCTGTTCGACCGGGCCGTGAACACCCTCCGGCACCCCGACGGCGCCGGCACCAAGGGCTTCTGGCACAAGGAGCGACCCGGCCACGCCCCGGAGTGGGTGACGGGTTGGACCTACCCGGACGCCGGCGACGGCGAGACCCAGACCTACATCGTCGCCGACAGCGCGCCGACCCTGGCCTGGCTGGCCAACTTCGCCGCCCTCGAGCTCAACCCGTGGACCTCGCCCACACGCGCCCACCGCTCCCCGTCGTGGGCGCTCATCGACCTCGACCCGGGGACGACCAGCACCTTCGACGACGTCGTCACCCTCGCCCGGCTGCACAAGGTCGCCCTCGATCAGGTCGGCG
>DATHEV010000386.1:0-8391 GCA_035318405.1 Iamia sp. | reverse complement strand
CCGACGGTGTCCCGTAGGGGTCGGGGAGGATGGAGTAGACGGTGTAGGGCCCGGCGTCGAGGTCGACGTCGAGCTCGCCCGGCACGTCGCCCTGGGCCTCGAGCCCCCGGCTGACGTCGACGTCCAGGGTGGTCACCTTGCCGACGGCGTCGTCGATGAACACGGCCCCCGCCACCCACGCCGCCACCCCGCCGAGGCCGAGGAGCAGGCCCACGACCAGCATCACGATCGGGCCCTTGCGCCGGCGGCGGACGGGCGCGCGGGGTTGGGTCACCCCCGCATCGTCGCCGATGGAGCGCGGTCGCGCCGGGGACGGCCCCACGGTGCCCGAGCCGGCTCTAGCCCAGCACGGGCACCACCGCGGGTCCGGCGACGTCGGTGCGGAACAGGTGGCGCACCACCGCCGTCGGCCCGTGGCGCGCCACCGCGATGGCGGTGCCGAGCCCGGCCACCCGGGCCATCAGGTCCCTCAGGTCCTCGGGCCCGGCCGCGGGGAGATCGGCCACCGAGCGGGCCAGGTCGTCGTGGTGGACCATCTGCTCGACCAGCCGGGTGGCGAGGTAGTCGTCGAGGGCCATGGCCCCCCCGAACACGGGGAGGAGGCGGTCGGCGGGCTCGGCCCCGAGGCGGGTCGCGAGGGCGGCGAGACGCTCGCCCAGCCGACCGACGATGGCCTCCGGGCCCTCGGCGGCGAGCGCCGCGCCCCGCTCGCGGATGGCGCGGTGGCCGGCCTCGTCCAGCCGGGCGGCGGCGGCGAAGTAGTCCGCCGCCGAGGCGAACGTGGCCGCTGGCGGCGGGTCGCGGTCGAGGTGGTCGTCCACGACCCACACCCCGCCGCGGGCCAGGTGGCCGGCCAGCCCGCCGACGGTCTGGCCGGCGAGGACCGACGGCTCGTCCCACGCCGCCGCCACGGCGGGGTCGGAGAGGGCGTCGAGGACGGCACGGGCACCGCGGAGGAAGTCGTCACGCACGCCGACGACGGTCGCGCTCCCCTCCCCCGCCGTCACCGTTGACCCGATCAACGTCGACGACAGATCCCACCTCGAGGCCCCAGCGGGCGAAGGCGCCGGCCTCGGCCTCCAGCACCCCGGCGGCGCGGGGCATCCAGCCCGAGACCCGACGGGGGCGGAGCGCCCGGACCCGGAGGACGCGGCCGTCGCCGGCCAGCCAGGCCACGTCGAGGGCGAAGCGCATCCCGACGGTGTGGATCGACCGGACCCCCGGCAGCCACAGGGCGCCGTCGATCCCGTCCCGGCCCAGCAGGCCTCGGCCCCGAGCCCGGCGGGTGGAGGCCACCTCGAGGTCGTCGATCACCAGCACCGCTCCCATGGTGCCCGTCAGACGTTGAAGAGGAACTCCATGACGTCGCCGTCGTCGACGACGTACTCCTTGCCCTCGACGCGGATCTTGCCCGCTGCCTTGGCCTTGGCCCACGACCCGATCTCGAGCAGCTCGTCCCAGCGGATGACCTCGGCCCGGATGAAGCCCCGCTCGAAGTCGGTGTGGATCCGCCCGGCGGCCTGGGGCGCCTTGGAGCCGGCCCGGAAGGTCCACGCCCGGCTCTCCTTGTCGCCGGTGGTGAGGAACGTCCGCAGCCCGAGCAGGTCGTAGGCGGTGTGGACGAAGCGCTCGAGGGCGCCCTCGCCCAGGCCCAGGGCCTCGAGCATCTCGACCCGCTCCTCGCCCACCAGCTCGGCCGCCTCGGCCTCCAGCTGGACGCAGATGCCCAGGACCTCGGCCCGCCCGCCCAGCTCGGCGGCGACCGGGGCGACGATCTCGTCGATGCGGTCGAGATCGTCCTCGCCCACGTTCACGACGGCCATCACCGGCTTGTTGGTGAGCAGGAACCACGGCCGCAGCGCCTCGCGGGTGCTCTCGGGGATGTCGCTGCGGTAGATCGGCGTCCCCTCGGCCAGCACGGCGTAGGCCTCGTCGAGGGCGGCCACCTCGGCCTGGAGCGACTTGTCGACCCGGGCCTGCTTGCGCTTCTTGTTGATCTGCGACTCGAGCGTCTCCAGGTCGGCGAGGGCCAGCTCGATCTCGAGGACCCGGAGGCACTCCAGCGGGTCGTCGGGGCCGGGGACGTCGGTGTCGACGAAGCCCCGGAGTAGAAAGACGACGGCATCGACCTCGCGGATGTGGGCCAGGAAGCGGTTGCCCAGGCCCTCGCCCGTGCTGGCCCCCTCGACGAGGCCGCCGATGTCGACGAACTGGACGGCGGCGTGGACGACCTTGCGGCTGGACGACATCTCGGCCAGGCGGTCGAGGCGGGTGTCGGGCACCTTGGCCACGCCCACGTTGGGGTCGGTGGTGGCGAAGGCGTAGGGCGCGGCGAGGGCTCCGCCCCCCGCCAGGGCGTTGTACAGCGAGGACTTCCCTGCGTTGGGGAGGCCGACGAACCCGAATCGTTCCATGAGGCTGGCCACGCTACCGAGAGCGGTAGGTTCGACACGATGCTGGTGCTGGAACCGCTCGAGGCCCCGATGGACCCGGTCGCCGCCCTGGAGCGGGTCGCCCACCTGATCGACCGCAGCCTGGGGTCGAGCCGCAAGGCCGCCGCCTTCCGCACCGCGGCCCGGGCCCTGGCCGCGGCCGGGCCCGACCGGGTGGCCGAGCTGCACCGCACCCAGCGCCTGACCTCGCTCTCCGGGGTGGGCGACAGCACGGGGTCCGTGGCCATCGAGGCGCTCGACGGTGTCGTGCCGGCCCGGCTGGCCGAGCTGGAGGAGACCAGCGTCGTGCCCCTCGGCGAGGGCGCCGCGCTGCGGGCCGCCCTCCGGGGCGACTGCCACGCCCACTCCACCTGGAGCGACGGCGGGGCGACGATCCGGGAGATGGCCACCGCGGCCCGGGCCCTGGGGCACGAGTACCTGGTGATGACCGACCACTCGCCCCGCCTCACCGTCGCCCACGGCCTCAACCGCGAGCGGCTGCTGAAGCAGCTCGACGAGATCGAGGCCCTGAACCAGGAGCTGGCGCCGTTCCGCATCCTCACCGGCTGCGAGGTCGACATCCTGCTCGACGGCTCACTCGACGGGGATCCGGACATGCTCGACCGGCTCGACGTGGTCGTGGCCAGCGTCCACTCCAAGCTGCGGATGCCCCGCATGGAGATGACCGAGCGGATGGTCAAGGCCGTGCTCGACCCTCGCGTCGACATCCTCGGCCACTGCACCGGCCGCAAGGTGAAGGGCCTGCCGCCGACGGGGCCCGAGGCGCTCGGCGCGGCCGACTACGTCCGCCCCCCGTCGCAGTTCGACGCCGACATCGTGTTCGCCGCCTGCGAGGCCACCGACACCGCCGTCGAGATCAACTGCCGGCCCGAGCGCCGCGACCCGCCGGACGAGCTGCTGGCCCAGGCCGTGGCCATGGGCTGCCGGGTGAGCATCGACACCGACGCCCACGCCCCGGCCCAGCTGGAGTGGCAGCCCTACGGCTGCGACAAGGCGGTGCGCCACGGCCTGGGCCCCGACGACGTCGTCAACACGTGGGCCCTCGACGACCTCCTCTCTTGGGCCGCCGATCACTGAACCGGTAGCGTTGTCTCTCTTATGTCGAAGAAGACGGACAAGCGCAAGACCAACGCCCGGCGCAAGAAGGCCAACCACGGCCGGAAGCCCAACGCCGGCCGCTGAACCTCCGGTCACTCGGTGCCTGGCACCGCGTGACCGGTCACTCGGTGCCAGGCACCGAGTGACCGTCTCCTACGGGAGGTGGGGGCTGAGGTCCTCGAGCAGGCGACCCCGACCCCGCGCCCCGACCAACCGGTCGACGAGGTGCCCGTCGGAGAACACCAGCAGCGTCGGCAGGCTGAGGACGTCGTAGCGACGGGCGATGTCCGGGTGGGTGTCGGCGTCGAGCGCCACCGCGGTGACGTGGTCGGCGTGGGTCTCGGCCACCGAGGCCACGGCCTCACCCATCGGCGCGCACGGGCCGCACCAGGCGGCCCAGACGTCGACGAGGAGCAGGCCGTCGGAGCTGGCCACCGTCTCGTCGAAGGTAGCGGTGGTGACGGCGGGGATGTCGGGGGCATGGGTGACGGGCATGCCCGCACTGTGCGCCCTGGACCGTGGTCCAGGGTCAAGAGGCGACGGCCCGCGACCCCGGTGACCCGCCACGAGGTCGAGCCCCGATGCTCAGCGCCTCGCAGGTGACGATGTCGCCCTCGTCGCAGCGGGCGACGAGCAGCTCCAAGCGGGCGCGGACCCGGGCCAGCTCGGCGGCCTCGGCGTCGAGGGCCTCGATCTTGGCCACCGCCGCCGAGCGGACGGCGGTGGAGCGAGCCGGCATCAGCCCGTCGATCTCGGCGAGGGTGAACCCCAGCTCCTTGGCCCGCAGGATGAAGCGCAGCCGGTCGAGGGCGTCATCGTCGTACTGGCGGTACCCCGACGGGGTGCGGGGCGGCGGCGGCAGCAGGCCCCGGCGCTCGTAGAAGCGGACGGTGTCGACGGCGACCCCGGCCGCCTCGGCCAGCTCTCCGATCGTGCGCGTCACCCCGTCGAGGATACGGAGTCGAGCCACGACACCACCGGCTCGACCCGCCTCTCGAGACCGTTCATGGCGACGAGGGCGGCCGGCTCGGCCCGGAGGCGGAGGGCGAGGGCGGCGGCGACGTCGGGCCGCCCGGCGAGGGTCGCGAACGGCGTCTGCTGGACCCGGATGGTGAACAGGACGGCACCCGAGCGGGGCAGGGCCCGCAGGGTCTGGCGCTCGGAGCGGAGCCAGAGCGCCGAGCCCACGGTGTCCGGGTCGAGGGCGGGCGGCGCGGCCGGCGGCACAGGGGCGTGGAGGCGGGGCGAGTCGTGGATCGACCAGTTGCGGCGGACCCCGATGACATCGGGCCGCAGCCGCGCCAGGTAGCGGTCGACCTTGTCGGCCAGCTCGACGTCGTAGCCGGGCACCGGGCCGTGGATGGCGAGGGCCGAGCCCCCGGCCTTGTCCGCCAGCCGCCAGTGCGAGGGGAAGCAGAGCACGGCGGCGTCGAGGTGGTGGCGCACGATCCCGTCACCGGCGGCGCGCAAGGGCCGCGGCACCATCAGGCAGAGGTCCTCCTGGACGGCGCGGGCCGCCTCCACCAGGGGGTGTTCACCCGTCGCCGCCGGGCTTGGGAGCCCGTGCGCCGCCAGCCACTCGGCCACCAGCCCCCGCACCTCGGCCCCGGCCTCCTCGGTGCCCGGGCCCAGGTGGACGACGTCGTCCCACCGCCGGGCGAGGAGCCGCTCCTTCTCGATCAGCTCATCCGACCGGTGCTCGTCGGCCACCAGCCAGCCGTCCTCGGTGCCCTTGCGCAACCCCATCGCCAGCCAGGGGGGTCCCTCGGCCCGGACGTCGAGCTCGTCGAGCCAGCCGGGGACGGCCACGACCTCAGCCCGGGAGGACGACGAGGTCGTCGCGGTGGATGACCTCGTGGGGGATGCCGTCGGGCAGCGCCCCGGTGCGGACCCCGGCGACCTCGCGCAGGGCGTCGGCGCCGAGCCCGACGATGCCCTTGGCGAAGACCACGCCGTCGCCGTCGGCCACCTCGACGGCCGCCCCGGCGGCGAAGCGGCCCTTGGCCCCGACCACCCCGGCGGGGAGCAGCGACCGCCCGGCCGACTCGAGGGCCCGCCGGGCCCCGGCGTCGACCACGACGGTGCCCGCCGAGCTGATGGCGAAGGCGATCCAGAGCTTGCGGGCCGGGAGGACCTGCGATCGGGGCCGGATCACGGTGCCGACGCCGGGCACGTCGGCCAGGGCGTCGGCCACCACGCCGGGCCGGTCGGCGGCGGCGATCACCGTCCGCACGCCCGACCAGGCCGCGATCTTGGCCGCCGCCAGCTTGGTGGCCATCCCGCCGCTCCCCCGCGCCGAGCCGGCGCCGCCGGCGACGGCCTCCAGGTGGTGGTCGACCTCGAGGATCTCCTCGATGAGCGAGGCCGACGAGTCGAAGCGGGGATCGGCGGTGAGCACGCCGGCGATGTCGGTGAGCAGCACGAGGGTGTCGGCCCCCACGAGCTGGGCCACCAGGGCGGCGATGCGATCGTTGTCGCCGAAGCGGATCTCGTCGTCGGCGATGGCGTCGTTCTCGTTGACGATCGGCAGCACGCCGAGGTCGAGGAGTCGGCCCAGGGTGGCCCGGGCGTGGAGGTACTGCTCGCGCACGCCGAAGTCGAGCGGCGCCAGCAGGATCTGGCCGCCGATCAGCCCGTGGCCGGCCAGGTGGCGGTCCCAGACGCCCATCAGCCGGCTCTGGCCCACGGCCGAGACCGCCTGGAGGGTCACCGAGTCACGAGGCCGGTCGCCGACCAGTCCGAGCACCGGCAGCCCGGCGGCGATGGCGCCCGAGGACACGGCGACGACCCGGAAGCCGGCCGCGCGGGCGGTGGCCAGCTCGGCGCACACCTTGGCGATGGCCGACTCGTCGATCCCGCCCTGGTCGTCGGTGAGCGACGACGACCCCACCTTCACCACGACCCGCCGGCCGGTGGCGGGAGCAGGGGTGGTGTCCATCCCCTCAGCCTGCCCCGTTGTGAACTCGGGGGGAAATGTGCCCCTCCAGGGTCATGTTTCCCCCCGAGTTCGCAGGGGGTGGCTCTCAGTCCGGGGAGTAGGTGAAGGTGAAGCCGGCGATGCGGACCTCGTCGCCGTCCTTGGCACCGGCCTTGGCCAGGGCCTTGGGCACGCCGAGGCGCTCGAGCCGATCGGTGATGTAGGCCTGCGCCTCGGCCGTGGTGACGTCGGAGAGGGACACCGTCCGCTCGGCCGGCCGGCCCACGATGCGCAGGGTGCCGTCGTCGTCGCGCACCACCGAGACACCGGAGGGCGCCGGACGGTGGACGACGAAGCCGTCGGTGACGGCCTCGGCCGCGCGGGCCTCGTCGACCAGGCGGAACATCCCGCCGACCAGATGCGGGAGACCGGCTCCGGTGACCGCCGAGACGATGAGGTCGACCTCGATGTCCTCGACCTCGTCGGGGATCCCGCCCTCGGCCAGGTCGGCGCGCGAGCCGATGACCAGGCGGGGCCGGTCGAGCAGGTCGGGGCGGAAGGCGCCCAGCTCGTCGAGCAGCACGCGGGCCTGCTCGGCCGGGGGGGCCATCGCCGTCGGCGCCAGGTCGAGCAGCACCACCAGGGCGCGGGCCCGCTCGACGTGACGCAGGAACTGGTGGCCCAGGCCCTTGCCCTCGCTGGCCCCCTCGATGAGGCCGGGGATGTCGGCCACCACGATCTCGCGCCCGTCGTCGACCCGGACCACGCCCAGGTTCGGCACGAGCGTCGTGAACGGGTAGTCGGCGATGGCCGGCTTGGCCGCCGAGACGCGCGAGATCAGCGTGCTCTTGCCCACGTTGGGGAACCCGACGAGGGCGACGTCGGCCATCAGCTTGAGCTCGAGCTCGAGCCAGCGCTGCTCGCCGGTCTCGCCCTGCTCGGCGAAGTTGGGTGCCCGCCGGCGGTTGGACAGGAAGCTGGCGTTGCCCCGACCGCCCTGGCCGCCCCGGGCGGCCTGCCAGCGGTCTCCGGTGTGCGCCAGATCGGCCAGGAGGGCGCCGTCCTGGGCCCGCACGACGGTGCCCGGGGGGACGTGGACGATGGTGTCCTCGCCCGACCGACCGTTCTTCTTCTTGCTGCTCCCGTGGGTGCCGGAGTCGGCCCGGCGGTGCGGGTGGTCGCGGAACGCCAGCAGGGAGGCGACGTTGTGATCGGCCACCAGCCACACCGAGCCGCCGTCGCCGCCGTTGCCACCGTCGGGCCCGCCGAGGGGCACGTGGGCCTCGCGTCGGATCGAGACGGCACCGGCGCCCCCGTCGCCGCCCCTGACGTTCAGCTGGACTTCGTCGACGAACCCGGACACGACGGCCCAGGCTACGGGAGACCTAGCCCGCCTCCTCCTCGAGGAGGTGCACCGGGTCGCCGACCACCTTGGCCGACCAGGTGGTGCGGTCCGTCACCTTGGTGTCGAACGTGTACTGGATCTTCCACCACCTGTTGGTGGCCAGCGGGGTGTAGCTGGTCAGCGGGATCCGGATGCGCAGCAGCTCGCCGTTGAAGCGGTTCGCCGGACTGGCGATGTTCACCGACGCCGTGCTCCCGGAGTTCTCCGTCTGCACGCCCGCCTCGTTGAAGGAGGCCCAGCTGAAGTTGCTCACGGTCCACCCGGCGCCGTTCGGCCGCAGGATCTCGAGCTTCTTGCCGCCCTCGCCCGGGTCCCAGAGCTCGAGCTCGAGCGTCTTGCCATTGTGCTCGGCGTCGATCTCGGCCAGGAAGAAGGCGGCGGTGGCAGAGGCGGTGTTGGCGTAGACCGAGATGGCGTCCTTGCCGTACACCCGGGGGCACATGGCGTCCCCCCGGCCGTCGCAGAGCCCGTCACCGGAGGCGTTGGTGTACTTCGCCACCAGGCCCCACTGGTTGGAC
>DATHEV010000385.1:0-2572 GCA_035318405.1 Iamia sp. | reverse complement strand
CTCCTCGAGTTCGCCGTCCACGACCTCGGCGCCCGCAACATCGGGGCCACGCTGATCTACAAGTCCGACCCCGCCATGCGGGCCGGCATCGAACAACGGCTGCCCACGCCGCCGCCGCTGAAGGTCAAGCGCCCGGCCGACCTGGCGCCGCTCCGCCACGTCCTGGCCCAGATCGACGGCGCCGCCCTGTTCGACGAGCACGGCACCCTGGTCGAGATCGGCGTCCGCCTCGTGCCCAGCCTCGAGGCCGAGGCCGATGTCGAGGGCTTCCGCGGCATGCGCCACACCTCGGCCCGGCGCTACAGCTTCGACGATCCCCACGCCATCGTGATCGTGATCAGCGAGGAGGGTCCCGTCACGGTGCTCAAGGGCGGCCGGAAGCTGGGCGAGTCCTACGCCCCACCGGTCACCCCCGACGAGGGCGAGGCCGACATCATCGTCGGCGACCACCGCCTCACCCCCGACGGCGTCAGCGCCTGAGCCTCACCCGGCGTCGTCGTCCGGTGACTCGGCCTCGGCCTCGGGCATCGAGAAGGTGAACATCTTGTCGGGCTCGATGCGGGCGTAGACCGGGCCGGAGTCGAGGAACTGCTCCCAGTCGGCGCCGTAGCGCGGGACGTAGACGTCGAGCAGGGCCCGGCGGAACCCGGCGTCGCCCGTGGGCGAGACGTCGACCATCTCGGCCCGGCCGTGGACGGTGACGTTGAGGTGCTCGCCGGGGAGGTGGGTGGCGCTCACCGCCGAGCCCCGGAGGATGTGGCGGAAGCGGACCGAGTCGGGCGACGACCCGAAGTGGAACCGGCCCCGGTAGAAGATGCCGTCGACCGGTCCGGCGATGGGCCGGCCGTCGGCGGTGGCCGTGGCCAGCACCAACAGGGTCATGCCGGTGAGCTGCTCGCCCAGCTGCACGGCGGTGAGCCGGCGCTCGGCCGAGATGATGGCGCGCAGGTGGGCGCCGCCGCCGGCGTGGCTGGCGTCGAGCACCTCCTGGAGCCGGGCCAGGTCCTCGGGCGTCTCGTCCATGCCGGTTCCTCCTCTACGGTGTAGAGGAGGGTACTCTACGCCGTAGAGATGACCAACCCCCGCCCACCCCTGACCCCCGAGCGCATCGACGAGACCGCCCTGGCCCTGGTCGACCAGGGCGGGATGCAGGCGCTGTCCATGCGCAAGCTCGGCGCCGCCCTCGGGGTCGACCCCATGGCGATCTACCACCACGTCCACGGCAAGCAGGAGCTCTTCCACCGCCTGGTGCGCCACGTGTTCTCCGGGATGCCCGCCCCCGACCCCACCGGCGCGTGGGACGACCGGGTCCGGGCCTGGGCCCACGCCTACCGGATGGTGGTGGCCGCCCATCCCGCCCTGGTGCTGACGATCATCACCGACACCGAGGCGGTCGCCGTGGCCGCCGCCGCGGCCACCGAGGAGCTCTGCGCCGCCCTCGCCTCGGCCGGCCTGGACGACGCCGAGGTCGACCTGTGCGCCGACGTCGTCGTCGACCACGCCAACGGCGCCGTCCTGGCCTGCGCCCCGGGCCCCGACGGTGCGCCACCGTCGCCGGAGCTGGAGTCGTACCTCGCCCGGGCCTACGCCGAGGGCCTGGAGGTGGTGCTGGCCGGCATCCGCTCGCGGACCGTCGGACGGGGCAGCCGGCGACGTCGCTGAGGACGTCGCCGGCCGGGCCGCCGTCAGCCGGGTGTGATGGCCGGATTCAGGCCGGGCCGCCGGCGAGGGCCTGGGCGACGATCTCGTCCAGGACGAGCTGGCCCGGGGCGGGGTCGGCCACCGCGGTGGGGACCTCGTGCAGGAGCTCGAACGCCCGGGCCAGGTTGCTGCCGGTCACGGCGGGGCCGTGGCAGGAGGCGATGGTGGTGACGCCCGCGACGGCCAGGGCGTCGACGGAGGCGTGGTAGCGGCGCTCGTCGACCATGGTCACCCACGGGCTGTTCATCAGCTGCATCTGGACGGTGCCGTGGCGCCAGCCCTCGGGGTCGAGATCGGACACGTCGGCCGTGCCCGTCGGGACCGGGCAGGCGAAGCAGTCGCTGGCCCAGTAGACGCCGGTCGTGGTGTCGAGCAGGCCCTGGGTCGTGGGCGAGTCGTACAGCGGCGGGCGGAGGGCGGCGAAGGTGCGGCCGCCGGCCTCGAAGGTGTCGCCGTCGGCCAGCCAGCGCATGCGCCACGGCGGGACGAACGGCAGGTTGCCCATCCGCTCCCACATGAACCACGACGTGAGGAGCGTGGCGTTGGGACAGGCCGCCATGACGGCCTCGAGGTTGCCGACGTGGTCGACGTCGTCGTGGCTGATGAACACCCAGCGCACGTCCTCGGGGTCGACCAGCGACCACATGTCCTCGAGGTAGCGGTCGCCCAGGGGCGGCACGCCGGTGTCGACGATGATCGGCTCCGGGCCCCGGATGACCATCGAGTTGAGGTGGACGGCGACGGGGGCCATCCCCTCGCCCTGGGTCGCCTGGATGACGAAGGTGTCGGGGGCGACCTCGTGGGGTGCGTAGCGGGGCGGGGGGCCGGCCGGGGCCGGGACGGGCGTGGGGATGGCGAAGGTGCTCATGGC
>DATHEV010000384.1:0-3073 GCA_035318405.1 Iamia sp. | reverse complement strand
GAGCTTGTCGGGGCGGCGCTGCCAGTCCTTCTCGACCTTGACCGCCAGCTCGATGAAGGTGCCCTCGGGCATCTGGGCCCGCACGCGCGTCCCGACCTCCTTCAGCACCGACCCCTTGTGCCCGATCACGATCCCCTTCTGGGAGTCGCGCTCGACGAGGATCTCGATGCGGATGCGGTCGTCCTCCCACTCGGTGACGCGGCAGGCGATCGAGTGCGGCACCTCGTCGTGCGTGACGGCCAGCAGCTGCTCGCGGACGAGCTCGGCCACCCACAGCTCGTCGGAGGTCTCCCGCACGACCTCGTCGGGGTAGTAGGGCGGCCCCTCCGGCATCCGGGCGATGAGGAGCTTCAGCAGCGTGTCGACACCCTCACCGGTGACGGCCGAGACGGGCACGTACTCGGAGAAGCCCATCTCGGAGACGGCCACCAGCTGGGCCAGGACCTGGTCCTTCGACGCCAGGTCGACCTTGTTGATGACGACGATGCCCTTCTTGGGCACCCGGGCGGCGACGAACCGGTCGCCCGGGCCGACCTTGGCGGTGGCGTCGATGACGAGACAGGCCACGTCGACGTCGGGGATGGCGGAGGTGGCGGTGTCGTTGAGCCGCTGCCCCAGCGTCGTCCGGGGCTTGTGCACACCGGGCGTGTCGACGAAGACGATCTGGACGTCCTCGTCGGCCCCGTCGATCTCGGTGACGGCGTGGAGCACGCCGCGCACCTGCGCGCGCGTGGTCTGCGGCTTGTCCGAGGTGATGGCGACCTTCGAGCCCAGGATCTGGTTGACGAGGGTGGACTTGCCGACGTTGGGCCGGCCGACGAGCGTGACGAAGCCGGATCTCATGAGGCGGCACCCTCCCACGGATCGCCGGCCAGGACGCCATGGTGCGCGGCGAGGAGCGCCCGCTCCCGGCCCTGCATGGTCGCCCGCTCGCCATCCTCGTCGTGGTCGTGGCCGAGGAGGTGCAGGGCGCCGTGGACCACCAGGAGCGCCAGCTCGTCGTCGTCGGACCCGGCGTGGCCGGCCGATCCGGCCCAGGCGACGACGGGGCAGATGACCACGTCGCCCACCACGCCCGGCGGCGTCGACCCGCCGGCGCCGTCGGCCGAGAGCCCGTCGATCGGGAACGCCAGCACGTCGGTGGGCCCGGTGCCGCCCATGTGGACCTGGTTGAGCTCGGCCATGGCCGACGGCGAGACGAAGGTCAGGCCCGCCTCGGCCCCGGCGGCCACCCCTTCGGCCGCCAGCACCGCGGCGAGGAGGGCGGCCCAGCGCGAGCCGTCGACCTCCTCCTCGCACTCGTCGGTGAGGGTGACCTGGACCCCGGTGACCTGGACGGCTCGGGGCCCGGTCCGGCCGATCACCGGCGGCGGTCGGGACGCCCGGAGCGCGACGGCTTGTTCGCCGCCGCCTCGTAGGCGTCGACGATGTCGGCCACGATGCGGTGGCGGACGACGTCACGCCGGTCGAGGTGCACGAAGGCCAGGCCCTCGATCTCGCCGAGCGTGGCCTGAAGCCCGTCGAGCCCGCTCCGCCCGCCCTGGACGTCGACCTGGGTCGTGTCGCCGGTGACGACGGCCCGGCTGCCGAAGCCGATGCGGGTCAGGAACATCTTCATCTGCTCGGGCGAGGTGTTCTGGGCCTCGTCGAGGATGATGAAGCTGGAGTTGAGGGTGCGGCCCCGCATGAAGGCGAGCGGCGCCACCTCGACGGCGCCCCGCTCGAGCAGACGCTGGCTGCCCTCGAGCCCCACCATGTCGTGGAGGGCGTCGTAGAGCGGGCGCAGGTACGGGTCGACCTTGGCCATGAGGTCGCCGGGCAGGAAGCCCAGTCGCTCCCCGGCCTCGACCGCCGGCCGGGTGAGGATGATGCGGTCGACCGTCTTGGCCTGGAGGGCCTGCACGGCCATGGCCACCGCCAGCCACGACTTGCCGGTGCCGGCGGGCCCGAGCCCGAACGTGATGGTGTTGGCGCCGATGGCGTCGACGTAGCGCTTCTGGCCGGCCGACTTGGGTTTGACGCTCTTGCCCCGACCGGCGCGCAGCACCTCGGCGGTGAGCACCTCCGACGGGCTCTCGTGGGCCCGCACCATGTCGATGGTGCGGCCCAGCGTCGCCGGCTCGAGCAGCTCGCCCCGCTGGACCAGCGTGACCAGCTCGTCGACCAGCCGGGCCACCTCGCCGGCGTCGTCGCCGTCGATGACCACCTCGTTGCCGCGCACGACGACCCGCGTGGCGGGGAAGGCGGCCTCGATCAGCCGGAGGTGCTCGTCCTGCGGGCCCAGGAGGGGGGCCATGAGGTGGTTGCCCGGGACCTCGATCTTCACCTGCGTGGACGCCAACGATCCTCCGGACCCGACGCCCGGCCGATCCGGTGCGCCACGATCGATCGTACCGCCGTCACCGGGAGGGCCCGCCTAGGTTCTCGGCCATGAGCGAGGACCTGGTCGGCGACATCACGCGCTGGCTGGCCGAGCAGCGGGCCGATGCCGCCGCCGCGTCCCGGGCCCGGGAGCGCTGGCTGCGCCAGGCCGCCGACGAGGAGGCCGTGGTCGCCGGTGTGCTCCTCGACCTGGCCGAGCGGGCCGCCACCGTCGTGATCCAAGGCGTGGCCAACCGCACTCACCGGGGCGTCGTCCGGGCCGTGGGCGAGGACTTCGTCGCCCTGCGCACGGGGACCAACGACGTCCTGCTCCCCTACGACGCCATCGTCGCCATCCGGGCCGAGGGTCAGCCGGCGGGCGGGGGCGAGCGGGCCCACGCCCTCGACATCGCCTTCGCCGAGGCGGTGGCCGCCACCGCCGGCGACCGGCCCCGGGTGCTGGTGGTGTCCCGCGACGGCACCGGGCTGTCGGGCCAGCTGCGGTCGGTGGGCCGCGACGTGGCGACGCTCCGCCTGGCCGATGCGACCGGCGTGGTCTACGTGCCGCTGGCCTCGATGGCCGAGCTGGCGATCGTCGAGGCGTAGGACAGCGGGGCTACTCGGCCGCAGCCGCGTCGACCGGGACGGCCTCGGGGTAGAGGTGCTCCAGGCTGCCGGGCTCGATGCGGCAGGTCTGGATGAAGGCATCGAC
>DATHEV010000383.1:0-6441 GCA_035318405.1 Iamia sp. | reverse complement strand
CGGGCCCGGTCTCGACGACCCGCCCGGCGTACATCACCGCGATCCGGTCGGCGACGCCGGCGACGACGCCGAGGTCGTGGGTGATCAGCACGATGGCGATCTCGAGCTCGGCCTGGAGCTGGGCGATCAGATCGAGGATCTGGGCCTGGATCGTCACGTCGAGGGCGGTCGTCGGCTCGTCGGCGAGGAGCAGGTCCGGCTCCGGGGCGAGGGCCATGGCGATCACCGCCCGCTGGGCCATGCCGCCGGAGAACTCGAACGGGTACTGCTTGAGCCGCCGCGCCGGCTCGGGGATGCCGACCAGGTCGAACAGCTCCACCGCCCGCGCCCGGGCGGCCGAGGCGCTCATGCCCTTGTGGATCCGCAGGACCTCGGTGATCTGGCGCCCGACCGGGACCAGCGGGTTCAGGGCGTTGACCGGATCCTGGAAGACCATCGAGATCTTGGACCCGCGCAGGCGCGCCAGCTCGGACCGCTCGATCCGCTTCCCCCGCCAGAAGAACTCACCGCTGGTCACCTCGCCGGTCATGGGGACCAGGTCCATGAGGGCGAAGGCGGTGATGCTCTTGCCCGACCCGGACTCGCCGACGATGCCGAGCGTGTCGCCCGAGCGGATCTCCCAGGACACGTCCTGGACGGCGTGCACGGTGCCGTGCGCCTGGTGGAAGCAGACCCCGAGGTTCCGCACCTCCATCAACGGCGTCCCGGCCTCGCTCGGGCGCTCGGGGGCGAGCAGTGCCGAGGATCGATCCCTGCGCTTGATCACCTCGTCCTCCTCTCGTTGCGGATGCGACGGCGGGCGAGCAGCAGCTGCTGCTGCTGGGGGTCCGACCGGACCCGCAGCCAGCTCGAGATCAGGTTGACGGCCAGCACCGTCAGGGCGAGCACGATGCCGGGGAAGAACACGGTCCACCAGCCCTCGCGCAGGTACGTCTGGTTCTCGGACACCATCAGGCCCCACGACGCCTCGGGGGGCTGGATGCCCAGCCCGAGGTACGACAGCGAGGCCTCGACGAGGATGACCCGGGCCAGCTCGAGCATCGACTGGGTCATCAGGGGCGACACCAGGTTCGGCAGGAGGTGGCGCCGCATCAGGCGGCCGGCGCGCACCCCGGACATCTCCGCCGCCCGCACGTACAGCTCCTCCCGGAGCTGGAGGACGATGCCGCGGGCGAGCCGGGCGTAGATCATCCAGCCGTAGACGGCGACGACCACGATGATCACCGGGACGCTGGGGCCGAGCGAGCCGATCACGATGATGACGAGCAGCAGGCCGGGGAAGGCGAGCTGGGCGTCGGCCAGCCGCATGATGACCGTGTCGACCCAGCCGCCGCGGTAGCCGGCGATCAGGCCGAGGGCGGTCCCGAACACGCCGGCGAGGGCCACGACGCTCACGCCGATCACCAGGCTGTTCCGGGCCCCGAAGATCAGCCGCGACAGCACGTCGCGGCCGAGGGCGTCGGTGCCGAGCACGTTGGACCACGTCCCGCCCTCCCACACCGGGGGCAGGAGCCGGTCCTGGAGCTCGACCAGCGACGGCGAGTGCGGTGCGACCCACGGGGCGAACACCGCCGAGACCACGACGATGAGCAGGAAGAGGGCGGAGACGAAGCTGAGCTTGTCCTCGAAGAGGACGCTCACGAACGCCCGCCCGCGCCGGGGCCGGACCTGGGCCGGTGGCGGCACCGCGGCCGCGCCCACCTCGGCTTGTTCGACGATCGCCACGGCGCCCCCTACGTCAGCTTCACTCGAGGATCGACGGCCTTGTAGAGGACGTCGGCGATGATGTTCACGGCCACCACGAGGCTGGCCACGACGAAGACGACGGCCTGGAGCAGGATGATGTCCCGCTGGGTCACCGCCTGGATGGCGAGCCGCCCGATGCCGGGCCAGGCGAACACCGTCTCGACGATCACCGCGTACCCGGCGAGGGCATAGGCGATCTCGTAGGCCGCGAGGGTCACGATCGGCACCAGGGCGTTGCGCAGGACGTGGTGGGTGAGGATGCGGCGGGACGGCATCCCCTTGGCCTTGAGCGTCGTCACGTAGGGCCGGTTCAGCTGGTCGATCATCGACGACCGGGTGATCTGCGCGACCCGCCCGCCGGAGGCGAGCGCCAGCGTGATCGACGGCAGGACGAGGTGCTGCCCCGTCCCGCTCCCCGATGTCGGCAACCAGCCCAGCGACACCGAGAAGATGAAGATCAGCATCGCCCCCAACCAGAACTGGGGCATCGAGACGCCGAACAGGGAGATGGTGACGAGGATCCGGTCGAGGATCCCGCCGGGCTTCAGGCTGGCGATGATCCCGAGCGGGACGAACAGGACGATGGCGAGGACGGTGCCGGCGCCGACGAGCTGGAACGTGGCCGGGATGCGCTCGAGCACGAGGTCGAGGGCCGGGAGGCGCTGCCAGTACGAGTCGCCGAAGTCGAGCCGGACGATGTCCCCGATGAAGGTGACGAACTGCTCGCCGAGTGGCGCGTCGAGCCCCAGCGAGGCCTCCAGCTGGTCGTAGGCCTCCTGGCTGGAGCCGACCGGCAACATGACCTTCACCGGGTCCGTGAGGACGCGGGTGACGAAGAAGACGGTGATCGTCACCGCCAGCATGATGAGGACGCCGAAGAGCAGGCGCCGGATGATGAACCTGATCACGTCAGCTCCTCCTCCTGGTGGGGTCGGGCAGGGTCACGGGAGGGGGCGGCGGGAGTGCCCGCCGCCCCCTCCCCGGTGGTCGGTCAGCCGTTGATCCGCATGCGGTGCCAGTCGACCTTCTCGAACTGGCCGAGGTCGGACTCGTACTCGATGTCGGCGTCGAGCACGGCGATGTCCTGGCGGAAGAACGTGAACACGAAGTACGCCTCGTCACAGGCGATCTGGGCGATCTCCTGCATGGTCGCGTCGCGCTCGTCGTCGTCGAGGGTGCCCTTGACCGTCTCGATCAGCGGATCGAGCTCGGCCTGGTCCTCCTCGCCCAGCGCCGTCACGGGTCCGTCACGCTCGAGGAAGGTGCCGATCTGGCGGATCAGGCTGTTGAGGGCCTGGTCGCTCTCGCCGTAGACGATGGGCAGCTCCGGGTTGTACACGGCGTCGAGGTAGGGGTCGATCTCGGGGAAGGTCGTCTCGACCTCCAGGCCGACCGCCCGCCAGTAGGACGCCATCGTCTCCTGGATCTCCCGGTCCGAGCCGTACACGGCGCTCGATCCGGTGAAGTCGATGGTGAAGCCGTCCGGGATGTCGACCTCGGACAGCAGCTCCTCGGCCTTGTCCGGATCGTACGGATAGGCCTCGAGATCGTCGTTGTGACCCTGGACGCCGGGCGGCGCCACGTTGCAGTCCTGCACCGGGTACAGCCCGTTGAACAGCTGCTCGACCATCGTGTCCTTGTCGATGGCGTAGTTCAGCGCCTGGCGGAACTTCACGTCGTCGTACGGCTCGAGCTCGGTGTTGAACCGGGTCGTGCCCGACTCACCGCCCTCCACGAAGAGGACCTTCAGGGCGGAGTCCTCCTGGAGCTCGCCGATCTGGCTGTCGGGCGGGTTGACCGCCACGTTGATCTCGCCCGACTGGAGGGCCGAGATCCGCGTGTTCGCATCCGGGATGAACCGGATCTCGATCTCCTCGATCGTCGGCTTCGGATCACCCCAGTAGTCGGCGTTGGCCTCCAGGGTCAGGCTCTGGCCCCGCGTCCACTCGCCGAGCACGTACGGGCCCGTCCCCACCGGGTTCTCGCCGTAGGTCTCCGTCTCGGCCGCCGTCGGCGACACGATGCGCAGGCGCCGCAGGCGGTTGATCAGCAGCGGGTCGGGGTTCTCCGTCGTCAGGTCGACGTTGAGCTCGTCGACCACCGTCGCCCCGGACAGGCCACCGAGCTCCTCGGCCAGCACCGAGCCGTAGTCCGGATCGATGATCCGCTCCACGTTGTACTTGACCGCCTCGGCGTCGAACGGCGTGCCGTCGGTGAACTCGATCCCCTCGCGCAGCTTCAGGTGCCAGACGGTCGGATCGGCCTCGTCGATCACCGGCAGCTCGGCGGCCAGGATCGGCTCGATGTTGCCCTCGGCATCGAAGTCCACCAGGCCCTCGTTGATGCTCCAGGTGGACAGGGCCAAGCCGTTGTCGTCGATGGCCTGGATGTCCAACGTGGTCGGTTCGGCATCGGTTCCCACCACCAGACGACTCGAGTCACCGCCGCCACCGCCGGAGCCACCGCCACCGGCGGCATCGTCACCACCACAGGCGGCGACGACGAGCGCCAGCACCGCCACGACTGCCATCGAGGCCTTCCCTCGATGGCGACCTACTCGTTCCACGTGTCTCATGTGCGATCGGTTCCTCCTGTGAAGGGAGCGGTCGTCCCCTGGTGTGGCGACTGTGACAGGGCGGTTCTGCGGTGACGAGGAGACGAATCGGAGGCGTCGTAGGTCCCGACGAAAGGCCCGGCCACGAGGCTCAGACCACCTCGGCGGGGGCCGCCGAGGGCGTGTCGTCGCCGGTGGAGAGGTCGAGCACCTGAAGGGCGAACCGGGCGTCGAGGAGGTCGTCGAGCCGGTCGGCGTCGATGGCCGAGATGCTCCGGATCTTGCCCAGCCGGTACCGGACCGTGTTCTCGTGGACCCCGAGGTCCGACGCCGTGGCCCGGATGTGCCCGCCCGAGGCGAGGTACGCCCGCAACGTCGTGACGAGGTCGCCGACCGCCTCGGCGTCGTGATCGAGGAGCGGTCGCAACAGGTCGCTCGCGAACCGGACGGCCTCGTGGCGGCGTCCGTCCCCGGTGAGGAGGCGCAGCATGCCGAGGTCGGTCTGCAGGATCACGGCGGTGCGGCGGCCCAGGGCGGCGAGCAGGTCGATCGCCTCGGTCAGGTCGCCGTTCGTCGCCGCGTAGTCGCTCGACTGCCGGCACACCGGCGACAGCGCGGCGCGGCCCAGGGCCACGGAGGGGTGGGGGGCGGCGAACGCCTGCTCCAGTGCACCCCGCAGCCGTTCGAGCGCCGGCGGGGTGTCGTCGTCCAGCGGGCCCAGGAGGAAGACGTCGGCGCCGGGCACCGAGATCGAGGCCACGCACGGCAGGTCGGCACTGCGCTGGACGACGGAGCCGAGGGCCTCGCGCTGGGCGGCGCGGGATCGCTCGCCGTCGGCGCCGGGTTCGTGCGCCACGCGCAGGACGACGTGGGGCTGGTCGAGGTCGACACCGAAGAGCGGGGCCCGCCGGGCGAGCACCTCCGGATCGCGGTCGCCCTGGAGGAGGTCGGTGAAGAACCCCTCCCGCGCCTGGCCCTCGGCCGCCACCGCCCGGCGCTCGCTGAGCATCGCCAGCGAGAGGACCGTGGCCCCGTGCTCGACCACCTTGACATCGATGGTGTTGATGCTCTGGCCGATCTCGATGACCTCGACGTAGCCGGCGAGCGATCCCTCGATGCGCAGCGGGCTGATGACCCGGCGGGCGGTGAGCCCGACCTCCATCGACGGGGCGACGACCACCGAGGATCGCTCGGGCCCGAGGTTGGCGAGCTGGCGCAGGAACCACGCCGAGCGCACCGTCTTCTCCGGGAGGCGGGGCGGGCGGTCGGTGCCGAGCCGCTCGGGGGCGCCGTAGGCGACGTCGACGAACGACTCGTTGTAGACCACGACAGGCTTGTCGACGAGGAGCACGAGCCGGCGCACGATGGCCCGGACGTCCTCGCCCGACACGACCGCGTTGGTCAGCTCGGCGTGGATGTGGCTGAGCCGCTCGAGGACGTTCCGCTGGCGCTCGATGATCGAGGTCCGGCGGGTGAGCTGGCTCATCAGCCACGCCCGGCGGATCGCCAGGGCGGCGAGGCGGGCGAAGGTCTGGGCGACCTCCAGCTCCTCGTGGCTGAACACGTGCTCGTCGGCCAGGTTGTCGAGGTAGATGGCGCCGATGACGTCGCCGTCGAACACGAGCGGCACGCCGAGGATGTCCCGGATGTCGAACCGGCGGACCAGCGGCGGCTCGAGCCGCCCGTCGTTGGCCGCGTCGAGCACGAGGATCGGCTCCCGGCGGGCGATGAGCTGCTGGGTGAAGAGGTCACGCCGCCCCCCCGACACCAGGCACTTGATCCGCTCGTCGATGTCGTGGTCGTAGGAGTGCCCCACCTGGCCGTGGAGCAGGCCGTCCTCCCCCCGCAGGAACACCGAGCAGCGGTTGACCTTCACGAGGTCGCAGATCCGCCTGGCGACCAGGTGGAGGATCTCGTCGAGGTCGTTGGTCTCGGCCGTGCGGACCGCCACCTCGATGAAGGCATCGAGGATCTCGCGGTACCGGCTGGCCGGTGGATCGATGTCGATCTCGTCGATGAGGCCGGCGAAGTCGGTGAGCATGTGGATCCCCCTGGATCGGGCTGGTGCTCGTCTCGGTGGTCCTCCCCCCTGCGGCGTAACCAACCTATCGTTTGGTTACGGTGGTGTCGAGCGTCACGCC
>DATHEV010000382.1:0-5573 GCA_035318405.1 Iamia sp. | reverse complement strand
CCGCCGGGAAGACCGAGCCGTAGAACGAGGCCACCGAGATCTGGGGCCGGCCCACGGCCCGGTGCTTCACCCGCCCCCGGTAGCAGGCGACGACGAAGACGGGCAGGTCCTCGAAGCGCTCGGCCTGCCAGCGGCCGGGGGCCATGGCCCGCAGCGCCCGGTCGTCGCCCTTGGCCGCCCGCCGGGCGAGGGGGTCGATGATCCGGAACAGGCTCCGCCACCGCTTGGCCAGCGCCGCCTTCTGCTCACGATCTTCGACCACGACCCACGACCAGTCCTGGCTGTCGGAGCTGGTCGGTGCCTTCAGGGCCAGCTCCAGCAGCGGGATCAGCACGTCGTGCGAGACGGGATCGAGGTGCAGCCGCCGGACGGCCCGCTGCGAGCGCATGGCCTCCTCCAGCGGCATCCCCAGACGGGCCAGGGCCTCGGCCGGATCGGGTGGCGTGAAGTCGGTCGCGGGATCGCCCATGCGGCGCAGCCTGCCAGGGCCTTGCCGACGCCGGCAGAAAACGAGAACGCGTTCTAGTGTCGCCCCATGGCCGACCAGGGTGACCGACCGATCGCGACCGTCGTGTGGGGGACGGGGAACGTGGGACGGGCCGCGATCCGCGCCGTGGCCGCCCACCCGGGGCTGGTGCTGGCGGCCGTCGTGACGAGCAGCGCCGACAAGGTGGGACGCGATGCCGGGGACCTGGCCGACGTCGGCCGGTCGCTGGGCGTCGCCCTCACCGACGACGCCACCGCCGTGCTCGACGCCGCCCCGGGCGCGGTCGTCTACGCCGCGTCGGGCGATCTCCGACCCGACGACGCCCTCGCCGACATCGTCCGGGCACTCGCCGCCGGCGCGGTCGTCGTCACCCCGTCGGTCTACGCCCTCTACGACCACCGGTCCGCCCCGCCCGCGGTGCGCGGGCCGGTCGAGGCGGCGACGAAGGAGGGCGGCAGCGCCCTGTTCGTCTCGGGCATCGACCCGGGGTGGGGCAACGACATCCTCCCGCTGCTCCTGACCGGGCTGGGCTCGACCATCGAGCGGGTGATCGCGCAGGAGATCTTCGACTACTCGACCTACGACCAGCCCGATGCCGTCCGCTACCTCGTGGGCATGGGTCAGCCCATGGACGACGTGCCGCCGATGGTGGCGCCCGGCGTGCCGTCGATGGTGTGGGGCGGCCAGGTCCGGCTGATCGCCCGGGGCATGGGCGTGACGCTCGACGAGGTCCGCGAGGTGGTCGACCGTCGCCCCCTCGACGCGACCGTCACCAACGCCATGGGTGCCTTCGAGGCCGGCACCCAGGGCGCCCTCCGGTTCGAGGTCCAGGGCATCGTGGGCGGCGAGCCCCGCATCGTCATCGAGCACGTCACCCGCATCGGCCCGGACGTGGCCCCCGACTGGCCCGTCCCGCCCGACGGCGGCGCCGGCGCCCACCGCGTCGTCATCGAGGGCCGGCCCCGCATCGAGGTCACGGTCGAGGCCACCGACGAGGGCGGCAACCGGGCCGCGGGTGGCAACGCGACCGCCGTGGGCCGCCTCGTCAACGCCGTCCCGTGGCTGCGCGCCGCCCCGCCCGGTCTCTACGACGCCCTCGAGGTCCCCCTGCTCCCGGCGACCGGTCGGTTCTAGCGATCGTCGCGACTAGCTGCCGTCGTCGGTGTCGATGACCTCGTCGGGCAGCAGCGTGTAGGTGCTGAAGCACATCTCGTCCTGGGTGCCCTCGGCGAAGAGCAGGTACCGCGGCTCCTCGTCGTGGCGGAGACCGCGGTCCCACGTGCACTCGATGCGCAGGACGTCGCCCTTCTCGACCCGGACCTCGTCGACGGGCTGGTAGTTGAGCTGCCAGTCGAAGTTCCACGTCGGGATGTCGAGCAGCACCTTCTCGTCGTCGGTGCCCGGGTTGAGCGTCATGCGGAAGCTCCGACCGATCTCGTGCATGTGGCCCAGCACGTCGACGATCTCGCCGCCGAACTCGAGCGTCCGGTCGCACGACGTCGACCCGATGCCGTCGGTCTGGTCGGCGTACTCCTCGACCTCGCGGTCGCAGGCGCGGAGGACGGCGTTGGGGATGGCGCCGGCGATGCCGCCGTAGCGCTCGTTCAGCTCGGCCAGGGCGGCGTCGCGATCGCACAGCGGATGGTCGTCGTCGCCCTCCTGGCACGGGATCTCCACCGGAGCGATGGGGTTGGCGGTGATCAGCTGGGTGATGTCGTCGGTGCCCGGCTCGGTCTGGAGCCGCAGCTCGGACTGGTCGGCCGGCAGCCCGTCGTGGCCGTAGTGGTAGTGGATCTGGGCGATCAGCACCTCGCCCGGCTCGACGAGGTAGCCGGCGTCGTTGCCGAAGTCGAGCGGCACCTGGCCCGGCACCCAGCCGGCGACCAGGTTGGAGATGCCGCCGAGCCCGCCGTTGAGGGCGGCGTCGGCGTCGAGGCCGGTGCCGACGTAGCACTGCCAGCCGGGCCGACCGTCCTCACCGTCCTTCTCTCGGGCCTGGGCCGCGGCCTCGGTGTTGACCTTGTACACGAGGGCGTGATGCACGACCTGGAGCTCGTCGGGCACGAACGAGTAGCCGGTGATGAAGGTGGGGTCGGTGAACCCGGGGTCGAGCGTGAAGCAGCGGTAGTCGTCCTTGTTGTCCGGCGAGCCCTGGTACGGCTCGGCCATCTGCAAGGTGAGGTCGTCGCGCGGCGTGGGCTGGTCGTCGTCCACCACCGGCTCGAGCGGGGTGTCGGCCTCGACGTCGAGAGGAGCGCCGGCCTCGGCCCAGTCGGCCAGGGTGGCGATGTCGTCGTCGGTGAGGGTCCGGGGGTGCTGGAGCGGGATGCCCTCGTCCGAGGCCGGCCACGGGGGCATGTAGCCGGCCTGGGTGACGACACCGATGCCGTCGGCGTAGCGGGCGGCGTCGCCGGCGGTGTCCATCGGCAGCACGTGGGCGCCGATCTGGCCGGTGACGTGGCAGGAGGCGCAGCTCGACTCGAGGATGGGCTGGACCTCGCCCTGGAACGAGGGCCCGTCGCCGACGGCCCGCTCGTCCTCGAGGGGCGGCAGCTCGGTGGGCACCGTCTCGGGGTCGCCGGCGACCAGGTCGAGGGTCAGGGTGACGTCGTCCTCGCTGCGGACGAGCCCGGCCACGCTGATGGGGCCGATGCCCAGGTCCGACATCTTCACCGTGGTCGTGGCGGTGGCGACCAGCTCGCCGCCGACCAGCTCGACGGTGGCGTCCCACGTCGTCTCGACCGTGGTCTCCCGGACCGTGAGATCGCCGACCAGCCGGAGCTCGACCTCGCCGCTCTCGGGGATCTCCTCGGGGGCGCCCTCGATGGCGGTGGTGGCAAAGGTGGCCAGCGGGTTGTCGTCGGACGCCAGGAAGTCCTGCCGGAGCCGGCGGTCGCGCAGCGAGTTGTCGGAGCGGAGCTGGCGGACGTCGACGACGATCTCGCCGATGCGGCTGGCGGCCGGGTCGCCCCGGTTGAGGGCGATGTCGCCGGCGATGCCCTGGGTGGTGCCGACCGCCTCGCCGCGCTCGCGTCCGGCCAGCTTCTCCCTCACCGAGTAGTCCATCGACGACCGGGTGGCGTCGATGCGGAAGAGGTCCTCGCCGGGCCCGGCCTCGAGCTCGGGGGCGGCGGGGATGGTCCGGGCCACGTCGCCGTCGGGCAGGGTCACGAACGGCTTGACCTGGGCCCAGGCGTAGCCGCCGCACCCGGCCAGCAGCACCACCAGCACCACGGCGCGGAGGGGATGGGTCCGCACCCCACGCAGCATCGATCGTCCCGTCCTTCGCACCATGCCCAGATCATTGCACGCGTCGTGCAAGTTCGTGGCGTCAGGTCGCCGTCCTAGGTTGGCCGGGTGGACATCGCCGACTTCCAGGCCCGCATCGCCGCCACCTACGGGGAGCGTGACGCGGCCCGGGGCCGGCCGGCGAGCGTCGCCTGGCTGGCCGAGGAGGTCGGCGAGCTGGCCCAGGCCACCCGCAAGGGCACCCCCGCCCAGCAGCTCCACGAGCTGGGCGACGTGCTGGCCTGGCTGGCCAGCCTGGCCGGACAGCTCGGCCTGTCGCTGGACGACGCCGCCCAGCGCTACGCCACCGGCTGCCCCGTCTGCACCGCCACCCCCTGCGCCTGCCCCTGACGCTCGCCTTCAGGCGGGAGCGAGCACCGGGACGCCGTTGGCGATCGCGGCCTCGGCCAAGCGCTCGTCGTAGGTCACCATGGCCTCGAGGTCGTCGCCCAGGTCGAGCGCGGCGGCCAGATGGATGGCGTCGAGCGTCCGCAGGAGGGGCGGGGCGACTCGGCCGGCCCGGTCGAACGTCGAGCGCGTCAGTGTGGTGAGGGTGACGCGCTCGAAGATGATCCGCGCCCGCAGGTCCTGCTCCGGCGCTTCGCGTCCGACGGCTCGCAGCACCTCGGTGCGCACCAGATCGCACGCTGTCGGGCCGCGCTCACCCGCCGCCAGCCACTCACGAAGGGGCGCTGTCTCGGCCTCGGGGAGCACCAGCTTCACCAGTGCCGAGGCATCGATGTAGTGCGCCACGTCACCAACGCTCCTCGTCCCGCATCTCGGCGAGAACCTCCGAGAGGGGCCGGCGACCGGGCGGGCCCGGTTCGGGCGGCGGCAGATCGGCCAGCGAGCCCTTGGCCGGTCGGGCCAACCCGGCGTCGATCAGCTCCTGGAGGCGGGACTCCCGAATCGGGACGAGCCGGGCCACCGGGCGGCCGCGATCGGTGATGGTGACGATCTCGCCGGCGGCGGCCTCGGCCACCACGGCCGATGCGTTCTGCTGGAGGGCACGGATCCCGACCTCGGACATGTGCGTCACTGTAGCACCTCGACAGTGGCCGTCAGTCGTGGTCGATCTCGCCTCGGGCGACGGTGCCGGTGACGAAGCCGAGGAGCTGGCGGAGCATGGCCGCGGTGGCGCCCCAGACGGTGTCGCCGACCAGGTCGAAGAAGACGATGGGGCGGTCGATGCTGCCGCCGAAGGTCCAGCGCTCCTCCCGGAACACACCGGGCGCCATCAGCTCCGACAGGGGGACGTGGAGCACGGCGTCGACCTCCTCCGAGCACGGCAGGAGGTCGGGCCGGGCCGGCATCGTCCCCACCCACGGGACGATGAACGACCCGCTGGAGATGGTGGCGAGGTGGTCGAGCTCGCCGATGATCT
The DNA here is from genome assembly GCA_035318405.1 of Iamia sp. Classification (GTDB taxonomy): domain Bacteria; phylum Actinomycetota; class Acidimicrobiia; order Acidimicrobiales; family Iamiaceae; genus Iamia. Next base: position 414 of record DATHEV010000382.1, on the reverse strand, counting down.
CGACGGTCGTCGGGTCGAGACCGATCTCCTCCTCGGCCTCCCGCAGGGCGGTGGCGACCAGGTCGGCGTCGCCGTCCTCGACCCGGCCGCCCGGGAAGCTGACCTCGCCGGCGTGGGCCCGCATCCGCCGGCTGCGCCGGGTCAGGACGACGTGGGCCTCGCCGTCGCGGTCGTAGAGCGGCGCCAGCACGGCCGACGGCAGCGGCGCCCGCTCGACCAGGCCCAGCGACCGGACGAGGCCGGCGGGCAGGGTGGCGACGGAGAAGCCGTCCCGCTCGACCGGGGACGGGGCTGCCGGCCCGACGGCATCCAGGGCCCGCCGCACGTCGGCGACACGGGGCCGCCGCGCCGAGGTGGGTAGGTGGGCCCACGGGGCCGGTGCGCCCGGGGTCGCGTCGGACGGACGGGGGATGG
>DATHEV010000381.1:0-3903 GCA_035318405.1 Iamia sp. | reverse complement strand
CGACCACGGCCAGGTGGCCGGCGAGTTGGTGATGACCTGCTGGCCGGCGGCCCGATCCCACCAGGCGTTGTTGAGGACGCCGTGGTGACCGGGGTGGGCGCCGGTGAGGATCGTGGTGTGGTTCGGCAGGGTGACGGTGGGGGCCGACGAGATGGCGCCGTGGCCCATGGTGGTGCCCATGGCCATGAGACGGGCCACGTTGGGCGCCTCGCCCCGGCCGGCCATGTCGTAGAGGACGTTGGCGTTGCAGCCGTCCATCAGGAAGCCCACGACGTGCTCGGGCTTGGTCTCCCGCTCGTCGATCAGGTCCGCCAGCAGCTCCCCGTCCTGCCGCCGCAACAGGGCATCGGGGCGGGGCCGGCCGTTGAGCCCGACGCCCTCGGGGTGCGGGGCCCCGCCCATGAGGGCCAGGACGGTGGGGGCGACATCGACCAGCTTGCAGGCCCGGGGCAGCACGCCGTGGGCCTTCACGCCGGCGCCGGCCAGGACGAAGGGCGCCCGGGCCTGGACGACGCCCATCGACCCGTGCTCGCCCCGCTCGCCGCCGTGGTCCTCCCAGTTGTGGGCCGAGGTGTGCTGGCAGATCACGTCGGGCGCGGCCGGGTGGTCGAACACCTGGGCCACCATCTCGTAGGCGAACGGGTAGCTGGTGCGCTGCCGGTCGGGCCACGGCGTGGCCTGCTCGTCGGCCAGCGGGCTGAAGCGGTCGACGGCCTGGTCGCCCAGCGGGTTGCGCCCCTCGACCAGGGTCTCGGTGAAGCGCCAGCCGGCGCCGTCGTCCTCGCGCCGGAACCGCACCCGGCCGTCGACGGCGCGGGCCTCGTAGCCCTGGTCGTCGGCGGTGACCACCAGGTCGACGATGGGCTCGAGCACCGGGTCCATCAGGGCCTCGACGACGGTGGCGACGTGCTGCGGGTCGGGGGCGACGGTCGGTGGCGTGCGCATGGCCGGACCGTACGTGACACCGTGGGACCCGTGCCGCCGACGATGGAGAACGGTGACGACCCCGGGCTCGTGGACGCGGCGCGGGCGATCATCGACGCCAACCTGTACATGACGCTCGCCACCGCGGACACCGCCGGCCGGCCCTGGCCGACGCCGGTCTACTTCGCCCCGGTCGAGTACCGGGAGCTCGTCTGGGTGTCGAGACCCGAGGCCCGGCACTCGCGGAACATCGCCGCTCGTCCCGAGGTCGGCATCGTGGTGTTCGACTCCCAGGCGCCGATCAGCACCGGCCAGGCGGTGTACATGGCCGCCGTGGCCGAGCTCGTCCCGACCGTCGATCTCGACCGGTGCCTCGACGTGTTCTCGCGCTCGAACCAGGACCGGGGTGGCGCGTCCTGGTCCCCCGAGGACGTGGGCCCGACGGCGCGCCTGCGCCTCTACCGCGCCACCGCGTCGGAGCAGTGGGTCCTCGACAGCCACGACCGCCGCATCCCGGTCCCGCTCGGGCTCACTCCGCTCTGACGCCGATCAGCGGACGACCCCGTAGGTGTTGCGCCCGGCCACGATCGCCCCCACCCGCCCGACCAGGACGCTGGGGGACACCTTCTGCGCCAGGATGGCCGGCGTGCAGTTCAGCGCCGAGCTCCGCGAGCGGGTCGCCGACGGGACCATCACCGTCTCCTACCGGCTCTGGTCGCGGCCCAAGGTCAAGGCCGGAGGCGTCTATCGCAGCGGTGCGGTGATGATCGAGGTCGACGAGATCGACCTCCTGCCGTTCTCGACGATCGACGACGACGATCTCGCTCGGACGGGCGAACCCGACCTCGAGACCCTGCGTCGACGCGCCGCCCACGCCGGCCCCATCCACGACGACACCCTCGTGTACCGCGTCGAGTTCCACGTCTGCGGCGAGTTGGACGCTTGACCAAGTCGGTGCTCAGCGGGGCCAGGCGGCGAGGAGGGACCGGGCGATCTCGTCCCGGCGCTCCGGTGGGAGGGCACCACCGTCCTTCAGGTAGCCGAACACCGCGGGGCCTCGCCGGTCATCGGGCTGGTCCGGCAGGCGAGGAACGACGTGCACGTGAAGGTGGGCGAACCCCTCCGCCTCGGCGAACAGCATCACGTAGGTCTTCCGGCAACCGGTGACCGCCTTGAGCGCGACCGAAGCCCTCCGCAGGAGATCTCCGAGGGTGGTCGCCTCGTCAGGGGTCAGCTCGTCCAGCGCGTGGACGTGCCGGAGCGGAACCAGGACGAGCCAGCCCTCGAGGCTCGAGTTGAAGTCGTGGGCCACACGCCAGCCCGCCTCCCGGACGAATCGCTCCCGAAGGGGGGCATCGGGACCGGACTGCTCGCAGGCATAGCACTCGCTCGGCATGGTGTGATCCTGTCTACTGTCGAACGACGAGGTGTTGGTGTTCACCACCGACCTCATGCGGCGCAGGCCCTGAAGGCCGGGCTGGTCGACGAGTGTCCCCTGATCGTCCGGACCGTCCTCCTCGACGAGCGCCGGTTCGGCAACGGCATCCTCCACCTCCACTACCGCACGCTCTGGAGAGCGGCCGTTAGGGTCCAGCCGATGGGTCCTGCCACCGCGCCGCGCCGGGTGCTGCTGGCGGGGATCGCCCGGTCCGGCACCACCTGGATCGCCAACGCCCTCAGCCACTGCGCCGGCGCCACCCTCGTCCACGAACCGGACAACGATCGCCACCACGTCCACGCCATGGCGGCCAAGGCCCGCCTGGGTCGCTACCCCGTGCTGCGCCCCGGCGACCGGGCTCCGGCCTACGCCCGCCTGTTCGAGGTCGCCTTCACCGACCCCCGTCCCGATCCGGTGGGCGATCGGCGTCGCGCCCTGGCTCGCCGCCTGGTCGGCGACGATGCCACCGCCGTGGGCCGGGTGATGGCCGACCCCGACGGCCCGTGGCCGTGGCGGCTGCGGGCCGCCTACCTCGCCACCACCCCACCGCCGGCCGGCGATCCGGCCCCCGGGGCTCGCATCGTGAAGACGGTCCACGCCCCGCTCGCCACCGACTGGCTGGTCGACACCCTCCGCCCCGATGCCGCCCTGGTGGTGGTGCGCCACCCGGCCAACGTCGTCGGCAGCTGGCGCGACCTCGGGTGGGACCTCCGCACCTTCCCCTGGCGGTCCGAGGCGATGTGGCAGGCGTACGGGCCCCCGGACGGCAACCCCGGACCCGGCGTCCCCGAGGACTTCGCCACCCGCGGCGCCTGGCACTTCGCCCTGGTGGCCAACGCCCTCGTGCTGGCGGCCGAGCGCCACGCCCTCCCGGTGGTCGATCACGAGGACGTGCTGGCGGCGCCGGCCGCCCGCCTGGCCGAGCTGGCCGCGTCGCTCGGGCTGACCTGGACCGACGAGGCCGAGGCGTGGGTGCGCGACCGCGATCAGCCCGGCGAGGGCTACGAGATCCACCGCGTGGCCGCCGACGAGCGGGGCCGGTGGCGATCGCGCCTCCCCGCCGACGACCTGGCGCGGGTCGCCGACGTCATCGGGCGCTTCCCACGGCTGCGCGACCGCTGGGACCTGACCCCTGCCCCGCCGGCGTCCGCCCCCGCTCGGGCCCGGTGGGTCGTCGGGCCGGTGCGGGCCACGGGCCCGGATCCCGACGGCTGGCACACCGTCGCCGCCGACGTCGACGGCACCGAGGCGGCCTTCTCCCTCCACGCCATCGCCCCGGCCCCGCGACCGGAGGCCTTCCTCACCTTCATGACCCCGCCGGCGGTGGCCGCCGGTGCCGACCTGGAGACGGCGGCACCGGTCGACCCGACGTGGGCCGCCGGCGTCGACGAGGCGGCCGGCGTGCTCGGTCCGTGGCTGGGCGCCGAGGTCCGCCCGTCGATCCATGCCCCGCGCGCTGCGGTCGGTGACCGCCCGCCCCGGGGCCGGACGGGGCTCTGCTTCACCGGCGGGGTCGACTCGTTCTGGAGCCTGCTCCGGGG
>DATHEV010000380.1:0-2999 GCA_035318405.1 Iamia sp. | reverse complement strand
CACGCCGAGGACCAGGGCGCCACCGGCGCTGATGCCGACGAGGCCGACGCGGGACGGGTCGACCCCGAGGTCGGACCCGTCGGCCAACCACCGCATGACGGCGCAGCAGTCCTCGAACGCCGCCGGATACGGCCACTCCGGTGCCAGCCGGTAGCCGACCGAGACGACGACCATCCCGGTGTCCACCGCCAGCTCGCAGCATCGAGAATGCTCGGTCTCGAGATCGCCGAGCACGAACCCGCCCCCGTGCACGAAGAGGAGTGCCGGGCGGTGCTGCGACCCTGGGGACGGGTCGTAGCACCGCACCGGCACGGGCAGGCCGCCGGGCCGTTCGGCGACGACCTCCCGGTCCGCCACCACCAGCCCGGGGGGCGGGTTCGCGCCGTGGGTCGAGGCGACGACTCGCGCCTGGAGCTGCAGCCGGCGGCGAACGGCCGGCACGTCGCTGAGGTCGGGTGCCGGGCTGAGCCGAGCCGCCCGGGCCAGCTCGGGGTGCATGGTCCGGGCGACCGGCGGTGCGTCCGGATCGAGCGTCGGCATCGGTCCCGGGGCGACCGAGGGAGCGGGGGATCTCACCGCTCGGCCACGCACGAGAACACCACCGTGTCGCCCCTGTCGTCCTCGTCGACGACGACACCGTCAGCGGGGCGGGCCCTGGTGGGGATGATCCGGTTGAGGGAGGAGCCGAGGAGCAGTCGCCGGAAGGCGGCGGTACCAAAGCCGTAGTCGGTTGCGAGGACGGCGAGCGAGGGGTCGACCGGCTTGGTGACCCCGTCCTCGTCGAGCACGTCCACCCAGGCGTGGTCGAGGGAGGACGGGCCCGGGATCCACCCCCGATGGGCGAGGGCGTCGAACCCGGCCTCCCGGAGGCGCCGCTCGACCAGGGCGGCGAAGACCGTGCAGTTCGCCACCCCGGCCCGCACGGCGTCGTCCAACCGCTCCGCCCGCGGGGGCAGGTAGTGCCAGGACAGCCCGGAGTCGATCACATCCGCGGCCAGCCGACGGATCTCCGCCGACAGGATCTCCCGCCGGGTCCCGCGGCTGGTGAGCGTGCCCGTGCAATGGCCACCCTGACGGACCGTGATCGACCTCCAGTCCATCCGGGTCGGCGCCGTGGTGTCGGACACCCACGGGCCGAGCCGGCCGCCAACCTGCTCGGGGGTGGGACGGTAGACCTGGCGATCGCACGCCACGGAGGTGTCCGCCGCCGACCGCAGCCGCAGGGTGGCCCGCCACCGTCGTGGCCCGATGAGGTCCTCGGGCCGCCCCCGCATGTAGGCCAGCACGAACCTCATGGCCATCTCGACCTCGGTGAGCCCGGTCATCGAGTGGAGACCGACGTTCCTCAGGTCACAGGGGTCGTAGCGCGGCCCGTCGGGACCGTCGACGACGGGGATCCCCAGGTCACAGAGCTGGTCGAAGGAGGAGTCGGTGCAGCGCAACATCCGTTGAGCGAGCTCCCGATCGACGTCGGGGACCCGGTCGGCGGCCGGGATCCACGACACCCGTCGCACCGCGGTGGTCCAATCGATGTCGTGCCGCACGCGCAGGCGCGCCCGGGCGCCCGATGCGCCGGGCAGGACGGCGCCGCCGTCCCGTTGCTGCGCCGGAGCCCAGCCACTCACGCCGTGACCGCCTCTGCGTCCGGTGCCGTGAGGGCGGCGCGCACCTCGTCGGCGAGGACGGCGAGGAGATCGGGAGGCGCGGTGGCCGACGAGAGGAAGAGGGCCCGCTCACCGCCGGGCAACGAGGTGCATGTCAGCCGGAGGGCGTCGCGAGCCTCGGACAGGCGGAACCGGCGCTGCCGGACGCCGGGGAGGGCCAGCCCGGGCCGGGCCTCGAACATCGAGAAGACGATGCCGGCCCCGCCCGGCTCCCCCTCGTCCGAGGTGGCGACCACCGCGGGGATGGCGCTCGCCGCCGTCGCGTCCCGCACGGCCCGGCCGACCGACTCCACGGCGACGGAGAGGGGTGTGGCCGGTTCGACGCCGGCCTCGATCCACACCATCGAGTCGAAGCAGCCGATCATGGAAGCGGTACCAGCGAGGTGGCGGTGGTGCACCGTCCCGGTCACCAGGTAGTCGCAGGCGCCGGCCACTCGCGCCAGGGCCACCTCCAGGGCGGCGAGCACCACGACGTAGGGCGTGGACCGGAGCAGGCGAGCCGTCCCCCCGACCACGGCCCACTCGTCGGCGGTCATCCGGCCCGACCAGTACGACGGCTTCTCGTCGGTGGTAGTCGGCCACGAGCCGAGCATCGGCCCGGGGCGTCCGAGGGACCGCCAATGGCACTCGGCGCGCCACCGCACGGCGGTGGGCACCGGGTGGTCCCGGACGTGGTCGACGTAGCTGGCGGTGCTCCGCGCCCACCCGGGGTCGGGGGCCGGGTGGCCGGTGCGCGCCGCGTACGACCGCTCGATCTCGGCCGCCACGCGCACCGTCGAGGCCCCATCCACCAGCGCCTCGCTAAAGAAGACCGAGAGCACGTGCCGTCGGTGCCCGACGTGGTGGAGGATCGCCCGCAGCCCCTGCAGACCGACGATCGGGAGGTCACGGTGGAGCGCCCTCGTGCGGGCCAGGGCGACGTCGAGCGGGTGGCCCTCGGGCCCGGGCAGGACGGAGGCGATCTCGAGGACGCCGGGCCGGAAGGGGGTCACGACCTGCACGAGATCGTGCCCCCGCCACTCGACCCGGGTGCGAAGCACCTCGTGACGGGCCACGACCTCGTCGAAGGCCTCGGCCAGGGCATCGACGTGGAGGGTGCCGTTGAGCTGGTACACCCAGCTCAGGATCCCCCGGTCGGCGCTGGTGGGGGCCAGGCGGACCGCCGCCTCCTGGGTCGGCGACGCCGGGACGACCCTCTCGCGCCGGCCTTCGCCGTCCTCGTCGCCGGGGGCGAAGGGCTGGTCCGGATCGAGGTCGACCGTCTCGACCACCGAGCCGTCCACCAGCCCGGCGGCGAGAAGGCGAGCCGTGGGGCACGACATCACGGCCGCCGGG
>DATHEV010000379.1:0-5748 GCA_035318405.1 Iamia sp. | reverse complement strand
CACCCCGCCGCCCCCTCCCGTGCCCACGCCGGCCGAGGCCCGGGCCGCGACCCCACCGCCGCCGCCTCCGCCCCCCGCCACCCACCTCCCCACGGCCCAGGCCTACGTCCCGTCGGGGAGTCCGCCCATCGGCCCGCCGCCGCTGCCGGTGCGCACGCCCGGCCCGCCGCCCGGCGATCTCCTCGCCCCGTCGCTGCCCACCCGAGCCCCGGCCCCGCCGTCGGCCCCGCTGCCGGGCGAGCCGCCGGTCCCGTCCGGCCCCCGGCCCACCACGGTGCCGCCGCTGCCGACCCGCACGCCGGCGCCCACCCCGGCCGTCCCCAGCGCCCCGCTGGCACCGAGCGCCCCCGCGACCGGCACCGTCGCCCCGGCTGCGGTCGCCGGCAACGGCTCGGCCCCGGCGCCGGTCTCCGGCAACGGCTCCAGCCCGGTGGCCGCCGAGCCCAGCGCCGAGGTCACCTCGTCCGGCCTGGTCAAGCGGGTGCCCCGCCGGGCCGGCGGGAACCGGGCCGTGCCCGGCTCCGACGGACCCAGCCGAGCGCCCACCAAGACCTCCAGCCGCTCGCCCGACGAGGTGCGGGCCATGCTCTCCCGCTTCCACTCCGGCAAGCAGGCCGGGCAGGCGCCCCCGTCGGCGTCCCCGTCCCCCGACACGCACCCCTCAGACCGCAAGGAAACGTGATGCAGATCAGCACCGACGCCCGCAACGTGAACTGGCTCCTCAACAGCTTCGTCGAGCGCGTCCCCGGCGTGAGCGAGGCCGTCGTGGTCTCCGCCGATGGTCTGCCGATGGCCGTGTCCCAGGGCCTGGATCGCGACGCCGCCGACCGCTTCGCCGCCGTGGCCTCGGGCCTCATCGGCCTGGCCTACGGCGCCGCCGGCCGCTTCGGGGGCGGCGCGGTCACCCAGATCATCATCGAGATGGAACACGCCTTCCTCTTCGTCACCGGCATCAGCGACGGCAGCTGCCTCGCCGTCGTGGCCGACGCCTCCTCGGACGTCGGTCTGGTGGGCTACGAGATGGCCGTCCTGGTCGAGCGCTGCGGCGGGATCCTCACCCCCGAGCTGCGTGCCGAGCTGCAAGGAGCGCTGCCCCGATGAGGTGCCTGCCATGAGCCCACCCGGAACCGACGGCGCCGGTCTGCGCGTCCGCCCCTACGCCATGACCGGTGGACGGACGCGCTCGAACACGGAGCTCGCCATCGAGACGATCCTGGTCCGCACCGCGGCCGGCGACGTCCGGGCCGAGCGCATGTCCATGGAGCGCGGCGACATCCTCCGGCTCTGCCGCGAGCCGTCGTCGGTGGCCGAGATCTCGGCCCACCTCCACCTGCCCCTCGGCGTCGCCCGCGTGCTCGCCGGCGACCTCTGCGACGAGGGGTTCCTCGACTTCAACCGGGAGCACGCCACCAGCGAGCGTCCCAGCCTCCGTCTCCTCGAAAGGGTGTTCGATGGTCTCCAGGCCCTCTGAGATGTCCCCGGCCGACGCCGGGCCGGGCGGTGGCGGTGGGCCTGCGCCCCTTCCCGTCAAGATCGTGATCGCCGGCGGCTTCGCCGTCGGCAAGACCACCTTCGTCGGCTCGATCTCCGAGATCGAGCCCCTCACCACCGAGGCCGCCCTCACCAAGGTGAGCGAGGGCATCGACGACACCAGCAAGGTGGTGACGAAGACCAGCACCACCGTGGCCATGGACTTCGGCCGCATCGGGCTGGGCGAGGACCTGGTGCTCTACCTGTTCGGCACGCCCGGCCAGGACCGGTTCTGGTTCATGTGGGACGACCTCGTCCGCGGCGCCATCGGCGCCGTGGTCCTGATCGACACCCGCCGGCTCGAGGACTGCTTCCCGGCGGTCGACTACTTCGAGGAGGCCGGCCTGCCGTTCGTCGTGGCCATGAACTGCTTCGACGGCACCGCCTCGCACACCCCCGAGGCCGTCCGCGAGGCGCTGGGCATCTCGATCGACACCCCCATCGTCCTGACCGACGCCCGCGACCGCGTCTCGACCAAGTCGACCCTCATCGAGCTCGTCCAGCACGCCCTCGCCCGCGCCACCGTCTGACCCACCCCCATCCGATCCGATCGCCACTTCGCGGTGGGGTCGTAGCCTGCGTCGGTGATCGGGTCCGTGGCTGCTGATCCTGTCGGCGTGGGGGATCTGGTCTGGGCGGTGGGGGTGACGGTGCTGGCGTGCGTGCCTATCGGGGTGTCGCTGTGGGCGTTGCTGGACGCCGCCCGCCGGCCGCGGTGGGTGTGGGCGCTCAGCCGGCACCCGCAGACGCCGTGGATGGCGGCGGTCGCCGCCGGGGTGCTGCTCACCGTCGTGGGGCTGGCGATCTCGCTCTGGTACCTGATCAGGATCCGGCCCGATCTCGCCGCCATCGAGAGGGGTGAGCTGACCACTACGGTCGGCGGCTCATGACCGTGCGCGTGGGTTTCCTGGGGGCGGGGCTGATCGCCACGTTCCACTCCAAGATGCTGAAGGGGAGCGGCGAGGACGTCGCCTGGGCCGGCGTCCACGACCCCGACCCGGCCCGCGCCGAGGCCTTCGCCGCCGTCAGCGGGGCCACGGCCTGCGCCACCGAGGACGAGGTCCTCGACTCCTGCGACGCCGTCTACGTGTGCACGTGGACGTCCGAGCACCCCCGGCTGGTGTCGGCGGCGGTGCAGCGGGGCCTCCCCGTGTTCTGCGAGAAGCCGCTGGCCGTCGATCTGGCCGCGGCCGAGGCCCTGACCGCCGAGGTGGTGGCCAGCGGCGTGGTGAACCAGTGCGGCCTCGTCCTGCGGAGGAGCCCGGCGTTCAACCTGGCCAAGGCCCTGCGGGAGGATCCGGCGGCCGGACCGACCATGGCCGTGGTCTTCCGCGACGACCAGTACATCCCGACCCAGGGCCAGTACGCCTCGACCTGGCGGGGCGACCGCACCAAGGCCGGCGCCGGCACGCTCATCGAGCACTCGATCCACGACGTCGACATGCTCGAGCACGTCGTCGGCCCGGTGGCCGAGATCAGCGCCCGGTCGGCGAACCACCACGGCCTCGACGGCATCGAGGACGTCATGACGGCGTCGCTGGCCTTCGCCGACGGTGCCCTGGGCACCCTCACATCGGTCTGGCACGACGTCTTGTCCCGGCCCAGCCTGCGCCGGGTGGAGATCTTCTGCGGGTCGCGGTGGATCGCCATCGAGGACGACTGGTTCGGCCCCGTCACCTGGCAGGACCCCGGCGGGCCGGCCACCACGGTCAGCGGCGAGACGCTGCTGGCGGCCTGCGCCGAGCGGGGCATCGCCACGCCCAACCCCGACGGCGACTTCATCCAGGCCGTCCGGGACGGCACCCCGGCCCACCCCGACGTCACCGTGGCCCTCCGGGCCCATCGGATCGTCGACGCCGCCTACCGCTCCGCCGCCTCCGGCGGCACCCCCGTCCCCGTCTGAGACCCACAGGCGAACTCGGTGGAGTAGGTGACGCGTTTCGGACACCTATCCCACCGAGTTCGCCAGATTGGGGTCGTCGGGGGTCAGCTGATCGGGCACGACCCACCGTCGGCCATGATCGTCACCCCGGTGACGTAGCGGCTGTCGTCGCCCAGCAGGAAGCGGGCCGCCGGCCCGATGTCGGCCTCGGCGTCGCCCAGCCGACCCATGGGGAGGTGCCCCATCACCCGGCCCGCCATGGCCGGGTCGCGCTCCATGGCGGTGACCATGGCCGGCGTGGACGCCAGCGGGGCCAGGGCGTTGACCCGCACGCCCCGCGGCCCCCACTCGCGGGCGAGCGCCCGCACGAGGCCCCGCTGGGCGGCCTTGACCGCAGCGTAGGCGGGCAGCTTGGCCTTGCCCTCGAAGCCGGCCTCGCTGGTGAGGACGACGAGGGCGCCGCCCACCGCCTCGAGGTGGGGGAGGGCCTGGGTGGCCAGCAGGTACGTGCCCCGGACCGACACGGCGACGTGGTCCCGCAGGTCGACGATCGGGAGGTCGGCCAGGTGGCCGGGCACGGGCGAGAGCCCGCTGGTGGCGTTGTGGACCACACCGTCGAGCCGGCCCGAGACGCCCACGACGTCGGCCATGGCGGCGGCCACGGAGTCGGCGTCACCGACCTCGCAGGGGACGAACCGGCCGGCGCCGCCCCGGGCGTCGACCTCGGCGGCGACGGCCCGGCCGGCGTCGGCCCGCCGGGCGGCGATCCAGACCGTCCACCCGGCCGCACCGCAGGCGAGGGCGATGCCTCGGCCCACCCCACCGCTGGCCCCGGTGACCACGACGACCCGTGCGTCCGTCACGGTCACGACCGCCCGCATCCGGCGTCGAGCACCGTGCCGGTGACGCCGGCGGCATCGTCGCCCAGCAGCATCCTCACCGCTCCGGCCACCTCGACCTCGACCGTGCCCGGGAACGAGGACAATGGCGGCGGCGGGTCGACCACCGGCCCGTCCACGAGGCGGACCGGCGTGGTGACGGCGTTGACCCGGACACCGCGCCCGCCCTCGGACCGGGCCAGGGAACGCACCATGGCCTCGACGGCGTCGGCCACGCCGGTCTCCGGGGCCCACCCGGCGCAGTCCAGCGGCGCCGGTCGCTCGACCACGGCCACGACCGCCCCGCCGTCGGCGCACCGGCGCACGGCGGCGCCGAGGGCGGCGAACCAGCGGGCCAGCGGGAGCTCGCCCCGGGCCACCCAGGCGTCCAGGCCCAGGGTGTCGAGCGGAAGGGCCCGGGCGGGGGAGTCCACCCACGCCGCCACCACGACGGTGTCGACCGCCGGCCCGGCGCCGGCCGCCACCCGCCAACGCTCCAGCTCCTCGGCCCACGGCCACTCGACCGCCGACTCATCGAACTCGGGGGGATATGTGCCCCCAGAGGGGCGTGTTTCCCCCCGAGTTCGGGTGGGGGAGGTGGGGTCGGGGGGGAGGGGGAGCAGGTCGGCGTCGAGGGCGGTGCGCAGGATCTCGACCTCGGGGGCCTCGGTGCCGAGCAGGAGCACGGACGACCCCGCGCTCATCGGGGGCGCACGACGTGACCGGGGCGGGCCTCGGTGCGCACGCCGTCGTCGACGATGACCTCACCGTTCACGATGGTGGCCAGGATGCCCTGGGGCACCCCCCGGAAGCGGGGGACGCCCACGACGGGGTCGGATTCCATCCGGCACGTTCCCACGTCGATGCGCTCGGGATCGAAGAGGAAGATGTCGGCCGGCCACCCCGTCGCCAGGATGCCCCGATCGGTCAGGCCGAGGATGGCGGCGGGCACGGCGGTCATCAGCCGGATGGCCTCCTCGAGCCGCCACACCTTCTCGTTCCGCCACCAGGTGGCGAGGAAGTGGGTCGACCACTCCTGGCCGTCGTCGCGGTCCAGGTGGGCGCCGCCGTCGGACACGCCCACGATCATCTGCGGGTGCTTCTGCACGTCGCGCAGCAGCTCGCGCCACGCCGGCGTCTCGTTCGACCAGTGGAAGACGGCGTCGAGGTCGTCGGCCAGCGCCAGGTCGAGCATGGCGTCGGCCGGGTGGCGACCGCTCGCCGCCGCGATCTCGGTCATCGAGGACCCCAGCCAGCGCTGGTCGTCGGCGGCCCGGGTGTCGGACAGCCGCAGGCTCTCCCAGAACGGCGGGGGCAGGGTCGATCCCGCCGCCGGGTCGCGGTTGGGGTTGTCGATCGCCGTCCGCAGCCGGTCCCGGGCATCGGGGTCGGCCAGCAGGCGTCGCTGCTCGTCCCGTGTCGCTCCCATCAGGGAGTTCCACTCGGGCACGCCCTCGT
>DATHEV010000378.1:0-9762 GCA_035318405.1 Iamia sp. | reverse complement strand
CTCTACTTCGAACCCGTCACCTACGAAGCGGTGATGGACGTGATCGAGCGCGAGCAGGCCTCGGGCGAGCTGGTGGGCGTCATCGTGTCGCTCGGCGGCCAGACCCCGCTGAAGCTGGCCGACCGCCTCCCGGCCGACCTCGTGCTCGGCACCAGCCCGGCGTCGATCGACCTGGCCGAGGACCGCGACCGCTGGAACGCCCTGTGCGCCCAGCTCGGGATCCCCCAGCCCGACGGCGGCACCGCGGTGACCATCGAGGAGGCCCTCGCCATCACCTCGGGCATCGGCTACCCGGCCCTGGTCCGGCCCAGCTACGTGCTCGGCGGGCGGGCCATGGAGATCGTCTACGACGACGAGCAGCTGGCGCGCGCGATGGCCGAGCTGTCCGGCTTCGGCACCCTCGGGCGCGAGGGCGGGCTGTCGGCCGAGCGGCCGGTGCTGGTCGACCGCTTCCTGGAGGACGCCACCGAGGTCGATGTCGACGCCCTGCGCGACGACACCGGCGAGATCGTCATCGGGGCGGTCATGGAGCACGTCGAGGAGGCCGGGGTGCACTCGGGCGACTCGGCCTGCGCCATCCCGCCCTACTCGCTCAGCGCCTCGACCGTGGCCGTGATCGAGGCCCACACGAAGCGCATCGCCTCGGCGCTGGAGGTGGTCGGGCTGATCAACGTCCAGTTCGCGGTGCGCCAGGAGGCCGGCGAGGACGGCGTCGAGGCCGACAGCGTCTACGTCATCGAGGCCAACCCCCGGGCCAGCCGCACCGTCCCCTTCGTGGCCAAGGCCACCGGCGTGCCGCTGGTGAAGGTGGCGGCCCGGCTCATGGTCGGGGCCACCCTGGCCGAGCTGCGCGACGAGGGGCTGCTCCAGCCGCCGATCGGCGGGCACGTGGCCGTCAAGGAGGCGGTGCTGCCGTTCAACCGCTTCCCCGACGCCGACCGGGTGCTGGGGCCGGAGATGCGCTCGACCGGCGAGGTCATGGGCATCGACGAGACCTTCGGCCTGGCCTTCGCCAAGAGCCAGATCGCTGCCGGCGACCGCCTGCCCACCGACGGGTGCGTGTTCATCTCGCTGGCCGACCGGGACAAGCCGGGCGGCATCATCGCCGCCCGCCAGCTGGTCGACCTGGGCTTCACCATCGCCGCCACCGCCGGCACCGCCGCCGCCCTGGTCGCCGGGGGCATCGAGGTGGTCGAGGTCCTGGGCAAGCTGGGCGAGACCGACGGGCGTACTGCCGTCGACCTCATCCGCGAGGGCACCTGCACCCTGGTGGTCAACAGCCCCAAGGGCCGCGGTCCCCGCGCCGACGGCGCCTACATCCGCCGGGAGGCGGGGGTGGCCGGCATCCCGATCCTCACCACCGCCGCCGCCGCCCTGGCCGCGGCCCAGGGCATGGCCGACTGGCGCACCCACCCGCTCCAGGTCCGCCCCCTCCAGGAGCTCCACGCCCGAGGCCGGGCCCTCCAGTGACCGTCCCGTCGAACTTTGGACCGACTCCGCCGCATGCGGCGTGGTCTCGTCCAAAGTTCGACGGCGGTCATCGAGCTTTGGACGGACTCCGCCGCATGTGGCGTGGTCTCGTCCAAAGTTCGGGGGGCGGTGCTCGGTGAGGTGGCGGCGGGATCTGCCGGGCTGCGACATGGCGACGACGATCGGGTCGGTCGTGCTGCCGAACCCGGTGATGACGGCGTCGGGGACGGGGGGGCACGGGGCCGAGCTCGACGCCTACTTCCCGCTCGCCGACCTCGGGGCCGTGGTGGTCAAGTCGCTGAGCGCGGACCCGTGGCCGGGCAACCCCGCGCCCCGGGTCCACTCGACGCCGGCCGGGATGCTCAACAGCGTCGGGCTCCAGGGCGAGGGCGTGGCCGCCTGGCTGGCCGACGACCTCCCCGGCCTCGTGGCCGCCGGGGCCCGGGTCGTGGCCAGCATCTGGGGCCGCAGCGTCGACGACTACCGCCGGGCGGCCGACGCCCTGGCCGCCGCGCCCGCCGCCGTCGTCGCCGTCGAGGTCAACCTGTCGTGCCCCAACACCGAGGCCGGGCGGGACCTCTTCGCCCACGAGCCGGCGGCGACGGCCGAGGTCATGGCGGCCACCGCCGGCTGCGGCCGGCCCCGCTGGGCCAAGCTCAGCCCCAACACGCCCCGCGTCGCCGAGGTGGCGGGGGCGGCCGCCGAGGCCGGGGCCGAGGCCGTCACGCTGGTCAACACGGTCATGGGCATGGCCATCGACCCCGAGACCCGGACCTACCGGCTGGGCGCGGGGGAGCGGGGCGGCGGGCTGTCCGGCCCCGCCATCCACCCCGTGGCCGTGCGGGTCGTCCACGACGTGCACCGGGCCCACCCCGATCTCCCCATCGTGGGCGTCGGCGGCGTGGTCGACGGGCCGACCGCGGTCGAGCTGCTGCTGGCCGGCGCCTGCGCCGTGCAGGTCGGGACGGCGACGTTCGCCGATCCGCGGGCTCCCGCACGGGTGGCGGCCGACCTGGAACACTGGTGCCGCCGCCGGGGGATCCCAGCTGCGGCGGAGCTCATCGGAGGGATGCGATGACAGATGTGACGACCCGCGCCACGGAGGTCGACGACGGCGTGCGGCGCCGGCTGGCGCTCGTGCTCGACTGCGACGACATGGTGGAGGCGACCCGGCTGGCCCGGGAGATGCAGCCGTGGTTCGGCGTGGCCAAGGTGGGCCTCGAGCTCTACAGCGCCGTCGGGCCCGACGTCATCGCCCCGCTGCGGGAGATGGGCTACGAGGTCTTCGTCGACGTCAAGCTCCACGACATCCCGACGACGGTCGGCCGGGCGGCGCGGGTGCTCGGCGCTCTCGGCGCGTCGTACCTCACCATGCACGCCTTCGGCGGCCGGGACATGCTCCGGGCCGGCGACCAGGGTCTGCTCGAGGGCGCGGCCGCGGCCGGCCTGCCCGAGCCCACCTCGCTCGCCGTCACCATCCTCACCAGCGACGCCGGCGCCCCGCCGCACATCCTGGGCAAGCGCCTCACCGCCGCCATGGAGGCCGGCTGCGGTGGGCTGGTCTGCGCCGCCTCGGACCTCGAGGAGGCCCGCACCATCGCCCCCACGATGACCCGCGTCGTCCCCGGCATTCGGCTGGCCGGCGACGCCACCCACGACCAGGCCCGCCCGGCCACGCCCGGCGAGGCGGCCGCTGCGGGGGCCGACATCCTCGTCATCGGGCGCACCGTCACGCGGGCGATCGACCGGCGGGCGGCCGCCGCCGCGGTGGCCGCCGAGGTCGCCGCCAGCGTGGCGACGACCTGACCGACGACACGCTCGCCGGACCCGTGTGGCGGCGGACACATGGTGTCCGCGCCTGGTGAGGGCGCCGGGAGTAGGGTTCGCGCATGCCCCAGCCCCCCCAATTGACACCGGAGCAGCGCACTGCTGCCCTGGCCAAGGCCGCCGAGGCCCGTCGTGCGCGGGCCGAGCTCAAAGAGAAGCTGAAGATGGGTTCCATCAGCCTCTCCGCGGTGCTCGACCAGGCGGAAGGCAACGCCGTCATCGGCAAGACCAAGGTGCTGGCGGTGATCGAGTCCCTGCCCGGAGTGGGCAAGGTCAAGGCCCGCCGCACCATGGACGAGATCGGCATCGCCGAGAGCCGCACGCTGAAGGGCCTCGGAGCCCAGCAGCGCAAGGCTCTCCTCGAAGCCTTCAGCTGACAGCGGCGAGGCCGTCGGGCCCGAGAGCGGCCTCCGCTCGCGGGGACGGCCTCACGGTCGCCGAAGGCGACCCAGCAGCACAGCTCCGTGATCTCCGAGGCCCTGCCGAGGAGAGGGTCCCGCGCGAGTCGGCTGAACCCCCGCAACGACGCTTAAGGTCCGGCGGTGCTCGTCACCATCTCCGGCCTCCCCGGTTCCGGTACCAGCACCGCCTCCCGTGCGGTTGCTGACGCGCTCGGTCTCGACCACGTCGACGGCGGGCAGGTGTTCCGGGCCCTGGCGGCCGAGCGGGGCGTCGATCTGACCGCCTTCAGCCGCATCGCCGAGGACGACCCGACCATCGACGTCGAGCTCGACACCCGGCTGGCCGAGCGGGGCCAGAAGGGCGATGTCGTCCTCGAGTCGAGGCTGGCGGGCTGGATCGCCCACAACGAGGGGCTCGACGGGTTCCGGGTGTGGATGGCCTGCGACGACGGCGAGCGGGCCCGGCGGGTGGCCCAGCGCGAGGGCCGCACCCCCAACGAGGCCCGCCGGCTGAACGAGATCCGCGAGACCAGCGAGGCTCAGCGCTACCGGGCCTACTACGGGATCGACATCGCCGACCTGACGCCCTACGACCTGGTGGTGGACACGACGATCACCCCCAAGGCCGAGGTCGCCGCCCGGGTGGTCGCCGCCGCCCGCGCCGCCTTCCCCGGCTGACCGCCCGTCCCCTCTGACACGGAGCCGAGCCGCCAGGCGAGGCGACCCGGCAGAACGGCCGGTCGTCTCCGAGGCGCAGCCGAGGAGCTGTCCGTCGCCAACCGGCGCTGTTGGCCGACGACGTTCCAAGGGTTCGCGGTCCAGGGCCGTTGACCGGTAGGATCCACCGTCCGCCTGAACGCACCCGGAGAGCAGCGCGCCCCATGAGCTGGCAGCACGACACCATGATGAACCCCTCGATCGAGGGCCTCACCACCCGGGCCGACGAGTCCAAGTTCAAGCTCGTCACCCTCGGCGCCGTCCGCGCCCGGCAGATCAACTCCTACTTCGGCCAGCTGGGCGAGGGTCTGGGCACGCTGGTGCCGCCGCAGGTCACGAGCGTGGCCCGCAAGCCGCTGTCGATCGCCTTCGAGGAGATCGCGGCCGACAAGATCCTGCCGGTCGACCCGCCCTCGGCCGAGGAGCTGGCCGAGATGGAGGCCGCCGAGGCCGCCGCCGCGGCCGACGCCGCCGCCCTCGAGGCCAAGGGCGACTGATCGCCCGGTCCCGGCGGGTCCGCTGACGCCCATGGCCCCGGTCCCGGATCCCCGCCCGCTCGCCGGTCGGCGCGTCGTCCTCGGCGTCACCGGCGGCATCGCCGCCTACAAGGCGGTCGAGCTGTGCCGCCGGCTCGTCGATGCCGGCGCCTTCGTGTCGCCGGTCATGACCGACGGCGCCCTGCGCTTCGTCGGCGCCACCACCTTCTCGGCGCTGGCCAGCGAGCCCGTCCGCACGTCGCTCTTCGACGATCCCGATCCCATCCCCCACACCCGGCTGGGGCAGGGCGCCGACCTGGTCGTCGTGGCCCCGGCCACCGCCCGGCTGCTGGCCGACTACGTGGCCGGCCGCTCGCACGACCTGCTCACGGCCACGCTCCTGGCCACCCGGGCGCCGGTGGTCGTGGCCCCGGCCATGCACACCGAGATGTGGGAGCACCCGGCGGTGCAGGAGAACGTGGCCACCCTCGCCCGACGCGGCGTGGTGATCGTGCCGCCCGAGGAGGGGCGCCTGGCCGGCGGCGACGTCGGCGCCGGCCGCCTGGCCGACCCGGCGCTCATCGCCCAGGTCGTCGAGACCCTGCTGTTCGCCGCCGCCCCGCCGGTGAGCGCCCTCGTCCACGACCTCGCCGGGCTGCGGGTGCTCGTCACCGCCGGGGGCACCCGGGAGCGGATCGACGCCGTCCGGGTCATCAGCAACCGCTCGTCGGGCAAGCAGGGCTACGCCATCGCTGCCGAGGCCGCCGCCCGCGGTGCCCACGTCACCCTGGTCACCACCGTCGATCGGCCCGTGCCCGAGGGCGTGGCCGAGGTCGTCCCGGTCGAGAGTGCGGCCGACATGGAGGCCGCCGTCGTGCCCCGGGCGCCGGGCCAGGACGTCGTCGTCATGGCCGCGGCCGTGGCCGACTTCCGCCCCGTCGAGCCGGCCGACCGCAAGCTCAAGAAGCACGAGGGGCCACCGGTCATCGAGCTCGAGCCGACCCACGACTTCCTCGTCGACCTGGGCCGCGACAAGCCCGCCGGCCAGGTGCTGGTCGGCTTTGCCGCCGAGACCGACGACGTGCTGGCCAACGCCCGCGACAAGCTGGCCCGGAAGGGACTCGACCTCATCGTGGCGAACGATGTAGGAGCCCCTGGTGTCGGCTTCGAGCACGACACGAACCAGGTGGTTGTCGTATCCGCCACCGGCATCGACCAAGATGTCCCCCTCAGCGACAAGCGCGCCGTGGCGCGAGCCGTCCTCGATGCCGTGGTGGCGCACCGTGGTCTCGTCGCCGGCTCGCCCGCGCCCCCCGATCTCACCCCCGCAGAGCAAGCCAAGGAGACCCACCCGTGAGCCGTTTCACCTTCACCTCGGAGTCGGTGACCGAGGGCCATCCCGACAAGATGGCCGACCAGATCTCGGACTCGATCCTCGACGCCATCTTGGCCGAGGACCCGATGGCCCGGGTGGCCTGCGAGACGCTCGTGACGACGGGCCTGGCCCTCGTGGCCGGTGAGATCACCACCACCGCCTACGTCGAGATCCCCAAGATCGTGCGCGACACGATCCTGCGGATCGGCTACGACAACGCCGACTACGGCATCGACGGCAAGACCTGCGGCGTCATCACCACCATCGACCCGCAGTCGCCCGACATCGCCCAGGGCGTCGACCACGCCCAGGAGCAGCGCACCGGCATCTCGGGCGAGGACGAGCTCGACAGCCAGGGCGCCGGCGACCAGGGGATGATGTTCGGCTACGCCACCAACGAGACGCCGGACTACATGCCGCTGCCGATCTGGGTGGCCCACCGCCTGGCCGAGCGGCTGGCCGAGGTGCGCAAGGCGGGCTCGCTCCCGTACCTGCGGCCCGACGCCAAGACCCAGGTCACGGTGAACTACGAGGACGGCAAGCCGGTCGAGATCTCCACCGTGCTGATCTCGACCCAGCACGGCCCCGGCATCGACTCCGAGACCACGATCAAGCCCGACCTCATCGAGCAGGTCATCAACCCGACGCTGCCCGAGGGCCTCGTCAGCTCCGACCTCAAGGTCTACGTCAACCCGACCGGCCAGTTCGTCCTGGGCGGCCCCCACGCCGACTGCGGCCTGACCGGCCGCAAGATCATCGTCGACACCTACGGCGGCTGGGCCCGCCACGGTGGCGGTGCCTTCTCGGGCAAGGACCCGTCGAAGGTCGACCGCTCGGCCGCCTACGCCGCCCGCTGGGTGGCCAAGAACCTGGTCGCCGCCGGTGCCGCCGACCGGGCCGAGGTCCAGGTCGCCTACGCCATCGGCGTGGCCCGCCCCGTGTCGCTGCTGGTCGACACGTTCGGCACCGAGAAGGTCGACAAGGACCAGATCGACAAGGCCGTCGAGGAGATCTTCGACCTCCGTCCCGCCGCCATCCTCCGCGACCTCGACCTGCGCCGGCCGATCTACGCCCAGACCGCCGCCTACGGCCACTTCGGCCGCCCCGGCTTCCCCTGGGAGGAGCTGTCGAAGGTCGACGACGTGAAGTCGGCACTGGGGCTCTGACCTCCTGATGCCTCGGGGGCAGAAAGCCCTCGATCTCGACGACGTCCGGCCCGACGTCCGCGCCACGACCCGCCCACCCGGGCGGGTCGTCCGCGTCGTCCCCGACGTGGCCGGGATCGCCAAGCGCTTCGACTACGTGGTGCCGGCGCGCCTCGACGACCAGGTCGAGGTCGGCACGGTTGTCCGGATCGACCTCCACGGCCGCCGGGTGGCCGGCTGGGTGGTCGAGGTCGACGTGGAGACGCCCCCCGACGTCGACCTCAAGGAGCTCGCCCGCGTCACCGGCGTCGGCCCGTCCCCCGATCTCGTCGCCCTGGCCGACTGGGCCGCCTGGCGCTGGGCCGGCCGCCCCCGCACCTTCCTCCGCGCCGCCTCCCCCCCCGGCCGGGTCCGAGGCGATGTGACCCGCCCGCCGGTCACTCGGTGCCAGGCACCGAGTGACCGACCGTCCCCGGTCACGGTGCGGCGTGTCCCCCCGGCGGCGGATCGGTACCCGATCGTGACGAGCGCGATCGAGGAGACCGCGGGCGACGCGCTGGTGCTGTGCCCGTCGGTGGCCCAGGCGCGGGCCCTCGCCGACCGGTTGCGCCGCGACGGACGGCCCACGGCCCTCGTGGCCCACGACCAGCCCGGGACGGCGGCGGCGGGGGAGTGGGCCCGTGCCGCGGCGGGCGGCTGCACGGTCGTGGGGGCGCGGGCCGGGGCGTGGGCGCCGGTGCCCCGGCTGGGGCAGGTCGTGGTGCTCGACGAGCACGACGAGGCCTACGCCGAGGAGGGCTCGCCGACGTGGCACGCCCGCGACGTCGTGCTGGAGCGGGCGGCCCGCGCCGAGGTGCCCGTGCTGCTGGTGTCGTCGAACCCGACGCTCGAGGCCCTGGCCGCCGGGGTGCTGGTGGCGCCCGAGCGCTCGGCCGAGCGCCGGGGCTGGCCGGCGCTGGAGGTCGTCGACCGGCGGGAGGAGGATCCCGCCGCCGGGATGCTGACCGAGCCGCTGGCCGCCCTGCTGCGCCGGGCCGGGCGGGTCCTGTGCGTGGTCAACCGCACCGGCCGGTCCCGGCTCTCGGCCTGCGCCATCTGCCGCGAGGTGGTGGCCTGCGCCACCTGCGAGGGCCCCGTGATCCAGCCCGACGAGGACACCCTCCGCTGCACCCGCTGCGGCACCGAGCGGCCGGTGCTGTGCCACATCTGCGGGTCGACCCGGTTCCGGGTCCTGCGGCCCGGCGTCTCCCGGCTGCGGGAGGAGCTGGCCGCCCTGGTGGGCGAGCCCGTCGACGAGGTGACGGGAGCGGCCGCCGCCGTCCCCACATCGCGGGTCGTGGTCGGCACCGAGGCCGTCCTCCACCGGGTCACGACGGCCGACGCGGTGGCCTTCCTCGACATCGACCAGGAGCTGCTGGCCCCCCGGGAGCGGGCCCGCGAGCAGGCGTTCGCCCTGCTGGCCCGGGCCGCCCGGCTGGTGCGGGGCCGCGAGGAGCACGGGCGGCTGCTGGTCCAGACCCGGCGGCCCGAGGACGTCGTCATCCAGGCTGCCCTCCACGCCGACCCCGCCCGCGTGGCCGAGGCCGAGGCCGAGGTGCGGCGGACCTTCCGGCTGTCTCCGTTCGCGGCGGTGGCCGACGTGTCCGGCGTAGCGGCGCCGGCGTTCGTCGCCGCCCTCGGTCGCCCCCCGGGGATCGAGGTCCAGGGCGGGGGCGGCGCCTGGCGCATCCGAGCCGACGACCACACGACCCTCTGCGCCGCCCTCGCCGCCGTCGAGCGCCCCCCTGGCCGCCTCCGCATCGACGTCGACCCGCTCCGAGCCTGAAGTGGCGATCAGATCCGGCGGGAAGCCGCCGGATCTGATCGCCACTTCGCTCAGGGGGTGTGAGGGACGACGTCGAGCAGGCGGTAGCCCTTGCGGCTGCCCCGGCGATCGACGGCGTGGCCCTGCTCGGCCAGCCAGCGGTGGAGCGAGTCGGCGCCGAGGTTCTTGCCCACGACCAGGTGGGCCGCACCGCCGGGTGCGAGCCGGGCCAGCCACGTCGTCAACATCTCGTGGAGGGCGGCCTTGCCGACCCGGATCGGCGGGTTGGCCCAGAGGGCGTCGAACACGACCTCGGGCGGGACGGCGTCGGGTGTGGCCACCTTGACCCGGTCGGCCACACCGAGCGTCTCGGCGTTGGTCGTCGTCAGCTCGAGCGCCCGCTCGTTCACGTCGATGGCCCACACGATGGCCTCGGGGGCGCGCAGGGCGAGGGCGAGGGCGATGGGCCCGTAGCCGCACCCGAGGTCGAGCAGGACCCGATGCTCCGGCTCCGGCTGGGCCCCGTCCTCGAGCAGCACGCGGGTCC
>DATHEV010000377.1:0-2144 GCA_035318405.1 Iamia sp. | reverse complement strand
CCCGAACTCGGTGGGATGGAAGACCGAAACGCGTCACCTACACCACCGAGTTCGCCGACGGGTGCTCAGTTGACCTGGCGGTCGTGGCCCTCCCAGTAGGGGCCGCGGAGCTTGAACTTCTGGAGCTTGCCGGTGGCGGTGCGGGCCAGCTCGGTGCGGAACTCGATGCGCTTGGGGATCTTGTAGCCGGCCAGCTTGGGCCGGCAGTGGTCCCGCAGCTCGTCCTCGGTGACGCTCTGGCCGTCGGCCAGGACCACGAGACCGAGCACCAGCTCGCCCCACTTCTCGTCGGGGACGCCGATGACGGCGGCCTCGGCCACGGCGGGATGGCTGAAGAGGGCGTCCTCGACCTCGATGGACGACACGTTCTCGCCGCCCGAGATGATCACGTCCTTCTTGCGGTCGCTGATCGTGACGTAGCCCTCGGCGTCGATCGACCCGCCGTCGCCGGTGCGGAAGAAGCCGTCGACGATGGCCTCGGCGGTGGCGTCGGGCTGCTCCCAGTAGCCCTCCATCACCATGTTGGCCCGGGCCATGACCTCGCCCTGGTCGGTGACGTCGACCGTGACGCCCAGGGCGGGCGCTCCAGCCCGCGACAGCAGACGAGCGCGCTCGCCCACCTCGAGGTCGTCCCACTCGGCCCGGCCCCGGTTCATGGTCAGCAGCGGGGCCGTCTCGGTGAGGCCGTAGATCTGGATGAACTCCCAGCCCAGCTCGGTCTGGACCCGCTCGATGGTGCGGGTGGGCGGCGGGGCGCCGGCGACGATGATCCGGGTCGTGCCCGCACCGGGGACGACGTCGAAGTCCGGGGCGGCGTCGAGCACGGCGTTGACGACGGCCGGGGCGCCGCACATCACGGTGATGCCGTGCTGGTCGACCCGGCGCAGGATCTCGGCCCCGTCGACCTTGCGCAGCACGACCTGGGTGGCCCCCATGCCGGTGGTGGCGTAGGGCATGCCCCAGCCGTTGCAGTGGAACATCGGGAGGGTGTGCAGGTAGACGTCCCGGTCGTTGATGCCCGCCTGCCAGCCGAAGGTCGTGGCGTTGAGCCAGAGGCTGCGGTGGGTCTGCTGGACGCCCTTGGGCCGGGCCGTCGTGCCCGACGTGTAGTTGATGGTGGCGGTGACGTCCTCGTCCGGCTCCCACGGCGCCGGCTCCTCGCCCGGGGCCAGGAAGGCGGTGGCCGCGTCGGAGCCCAGCTCGGCCATGTGGGGCACCGTGATGCCCTCGACCGAGGCCGCCACCTCCGGGTCGTAGAGCAGCACCGAGGCGCCGCTGTGCTCGACGATGTAGGCGATCTCCTCGCGGGCCAGGCGGAAGTTGATGGGGACGTAGACCCGGCCCCACCCGGAGACGCCCCAGAACCCGGTGAGGAGGCGGGCCGCGTTCTGCGACACGATCGCCACCCGCTCGCCCACGCCCACGCCCAGGCGGTCGAACCCGGCGGCCTGGGCCCGGGCCCGGGCGGCCAGCTCGGCGTAGGTGAGCGAGCCCAGCGACGGGGCCGGCTGGTCGGGCTCGTCGACCACGGCGACCCGCGCGGGATAGACGACCTCGGCCCGGTCGAGGAAGTCGCGGACGGTCAGGGGCACCTTCATGGGCCTGACCCTAGGCACCCTCGCGACGCCGCGTCGGAGGTGGTAGGCCGGGTCGATGCGCATCGGCATCTTCGGCGGCGACACCGCCGCCACCGGCACGATCGACGACCACGTCACCGCCGCCCGGGCCGCGGCCGAGGACGGCTTCAGCAGCTTCTGGCTGCCGCAGATCTTCGGCTACGACGCCCTCACCATCCTCGCCCTGATCGGGCGCGAGGTGCCGGGCATCGAGCTGGGCACGGCCGTCGTCCCGACCTACCCGCGCCACCCGGCCGCGCTGGCCGCCCAGGCCGTCACCACCAACGAGGCCACCGACGGCCGTCTCGTGCTGGGCATCGGCCTGTCGCACGGGATCGTCATCGAGATGATGTACGGCATGTCGTTCGAGAAGCCGCTGCGCCACATGCGCGAGTACCTGGCGATCCTCCTGCCGCTGGTCCAGGACGGCGCCGCCGACGTCGAGGGCGAGACCCTCACCGGACGGATCGGCCTGTCGATGGTCGCCCGCCGCCCCTTCCCCGTGCTGATCGCCGCCCTCGGGCCCAA
>DATHEV010000376.1:0-12425 GCA_035318405.1 Iamia sp. | reverse complement strand
GGCCGGGCCGTCGACCTCGACCCAGACGGTGGCGGTGTCGCCCTCGACGCAGCGCAACAGCGGACCGAGCACGAGCGTGGCCATCACCCGATCCTGGCCGAGCGCCGCCGGCCCCGCCCCTCGGAGCCGGCCACGAGGTGCCTGGCACCTCGTGGCCGCTGGTCAGGCGCGGGCGGCGAGGCGGCGGGAGATGTCGGCGCAGTCCTCGCACACCGACTCGGGGATGACGCCCAGCCGCATGAGCACGGCGAAGATCCGGCAGCCGAGGCAGAACCCGAGCACCGACTCCAGCGTGGCGGCCACGGTGACGGCGCCCACCAGCACCCGCGGCCCGACATCGCTCCCGGTGAGCAGGAGCACGACCACGGCGGCCAGCGTGAGGCTGGCGCCGATCCCCTGGGCGAAGCGCTTCGGGGGTCCGGCCGTCGGCTGGGCTGCGACATCCAGCCGCGGCCGGACCACCCGGGTGACGACCCGGCCCCAGGGGCTCAAGGTCGGCCCCGAGAGCGTACGGGCCACGAAGCCGTAGGTCAGCAGGACCAGCAGCGGCGCCCAGCCGGTGGCCACGTAGCCGGCGCTGAGCAGGACCACGCCGCCCGCCACCAGGCGGGCCGACACCTCGTCGACGGGGTGGGGGAAGCTGAAGACACCGGCCACGACCAAAACCCTACCGGGTAGGTCAGGTTTCCGAACGCCTCAGGGGAGCAGCTCGACGACGACCTCGAAGCGGTCGTCGCCCCACACCTCGGTGCCCCGTTCGAGCTCGTCGGCCATGGCGTCCACCAGGTCGGGGTCGACGGCGGGCGACTCGAGGTAGCCGGCCTGGAGCAGCTCGATGGTGATCTGGCTGCGCACCGCGCCGGCGGGGTCGTCGGTGAGCAGGGCGATCGAGAAGTCGACCAGCTCGCGGGCCACCCCGTGGTAGGGCGCGAGCAGCTCGTCGGCCTCGGCCGACGGCACGAGGGGGCCGGCGCTCAGCTGCTCGACGAGCTGGGCCGCGATCTCGTTGGCCCGGACACCGAGGGTGTAGCGGGCCACGGTGCGGCCCGGCACCTCGGGCAGCTCGGCGTGGCCGGTGAGGACGTGGATCCGGGCGCCGGGATCGGGCGCCAGCTCCAGCCGGTGGGGGCCGTAGCCCTCCTTCTGGGCTGCGTCGACGGTGAGGTCGTCGGTGGTCTCCAACCGGACGTCGACCCCGGCGTCCTCGAGGGCGACGGCCAGCGCCGGGCTGATGGCCAGGAAGGCGGCCGAGCCCCGGGTGGCGAGGTGGACCGGGCGGTCACGGTCGATCACGGCCAGCACGGCGTCGGCGGCCCGCGCCTCGAAGCGGAACACGAGCTCGTCACGCCGGCGATCGTTGACCCCATCGCCGGTGGCCGTGGCCCCCACGACCACCGCGACCAGGGCGAGGACGGCGATCGGCGCGGCGACGACCGCCCAGGACGGCTGGGACGGCCGGGCCGGGGCGGCCGCCCGGCGGGCGCGCCAGGCGACCAGCCCGGCGCCGACGGCCCACGCCACCGAGCCCCACAGGACCACGGCGACGGGCCAGGTCCAGCGGTAGAAGTTGATGCGGATCTGCTCGACCGAGGCGGGCACGTTGGCGGTGGTGACGATGCCGGCGGCGGCGACCACCAGACCGGTGAGGACCAGCGTCAGCCGGGCGGCGGCGGCATCGGATGTGGAGGTGATGGCGGCGCTCGCACGGGCCGGGGCCGACCGGCGGTGGCGGACCAGCAGGGCGGCGGCGAGGACGCCCGCCCCCAGCAGGAGGAGCAGCCCGACGACGGCGCCGAGGACCTCGCCCGGCCCGTCGTAGGCGCCGACGATCATGCCGCCGTCGAGGTTGCGCCGCACCAGCAGCGGCGGCCACCCGACGGCCCGGCCCACCGCCCGGATGCCCCGGCCGACGCCCAGGGTGTCCCGGTCCTCCGAGCCCCCGAACCCCAGGATGTAGCCCAGGTTGCCGTCGCCGAAGACCTGGTCGATCAGGGGCGGCAGCCAGCACACGAACCCCACGGCGACGGCGGCTGCGCCCCACCGGAGCGACGAGGCCAGCCGGCCGACCTGGTGCCGGGCTCGCACCGTGGTGACCACGGCGCCGAGCACGCCCCACGCCGCCACCACGCCGGCCGGACCCATCATGGCCAGGTGCTGTTGGGTGGCGAACGACCACACGGCCAGGGCGACGGGCCACAGCCGACGGTCGTCACCCCAGATGGCCCAGGCCAGGGCGGATCCGGCCAGCAACGGGTAGCCGCCCACGTTCGAGCTGATGGGGTCGGTGAGCACGGCGGTGCCGGTCGACCACATCACCGTGGCCACCAGCGCCACCGCCCCGAGACCGACGACGGGGCCGGCGCGGCGGAACGCGGCCCAGCCGGTGAGGAGGACGGCGGCCCCGGTGATCAGGGCGACGGTGAGGAGGGTGCCCCAGGTCGGCCCGAGGACCCGGACGGGCACGGCCAGCAGGTAGAACTCGATCGGCCCGGGGTGACGGGCGGGGTGGTCGGAGGCGTACTGGCCGGCGGTCGAGGGCTGGCCCACGAGCGGCCGGTCCTGGCCCAGGACGTCCCGCGACCGCAGGACGATGAGGGCCTCGTCGTTGCTCGGCACCCACCCCTGGTCGATGGCCCGGACCAGGCTGGCGCCCACCGGGACGACGAGCAGGATGGCCGCCACCACGGCCAGCAACCGCAGCCGGCCCGGCAGCCGGCGCAGCCGGTGGCGGGGGTCGCCCGGCGGCCCCGGCTCGCCCGACTCCTCGAAGTGGCGATCGGATCCGGCGGCTTCCCGCCGGATCTGATCGCCAGCTCGGGGGGAGGGGGTCGGGTCGTCGGTGGGTGGGGCGGGGGCGTCAGGCGCCATCGACACCGGGGGGGCCGTGGGAATCGGCTCTCCCGTCGGCCGCGCCACCGGCGGCGGGGCCGGCCGGGCCGCCCTGGCCCATCGCCGGGCCGCCGGAGCCACCGCCGTCGAGCTCCTCGACCGTCATCAGCACCTCGCGGGCCTTGGAGCCGACCGACGGGCCCACCACGCCCCGCTCCTCGAGCAGGTCCATGATCCGCCCGGCGCGGGCGAAGCCGACCTTGAGCTTGCGCTGGAGCATCGAGGTCGAGCCCAGCTGGCTCCGCACCACCAGCTCGGTGGCCTGGATCAGCAGGTCGTCGTCGTCACCGTCGGTGCCACCGCCGGACCCACCGGACGACCCCGAGCCCAGGCTGGACTGGCCGTCGGTGCCCAGGACTGACTCGTCGTACTCGATCTCGGGCGACTGGCGCTTCCAGTGACCCGCCACCGCCCGGACCTCCTCCTCGGTGACCCACGAGCCCTGGACCCGGTGGGGCACCGACGACGACGGCCCGAGCAGGAGCATGTCGCCCTTGCCCAGGAGCCGCTCGGCGCCCTGCTGGTCGAGGATGACCCGGCTGTCGGTGCTGCTCGACACGGCGAAGGCCCAGCGGCTGGGGACGTTGGCCTTGATGAGGCCGGTGATGACGTTGACCGACGGGCGCTGGGTGGCGATCACCAGGTGGATGCCGACGGCCCGCGCCTTCTGGGCGATCCGGGTGATCGACTCCTCGACGTCGCGGGCGGCGACCATCATCAGGTCGGCCAGCTCGTCGACCACCACGAGGATGAACGGCAGGCGGGGGTAGGTCGGGTCGAGGGCGGTCTCGGGCTGGAGCTCGCCCCGGTCGTAGGCGGCGTTGTAGCCGGTGATGTCGCGGAAGCCGACGTTGGCCAGCAGGTCGTAGCGCCGCTCCATCTCGCGCACCGCCCAGGCCAGGGCGTTGGCCGCCTTCTTGGGATCGGTGACCACCTCGGTGAGCAGGTGGGGCAGCCGGTTGTACTGGCCCATCTCGACCTGCTTGGGGTCGACCAGGATCATCCGCACCTGGTCGGGCGTGGCCCGCATCAGGATCGAGGTCAGCAGCGAGTTGATGCACGACGACTTGCCGGCCCCGGTGGCGCCGGCGATGAGCACGTGGGGCATGCCGGCCAGCCCGGCCATGACCGCCTTGCCGTCGATGTCGCGGCCGACGGCCACGTCGAGCGGGTGGGTGGCGGCCCGCGCCTCGGGGCTGGCCAGGATGTCGCCCACGGTGACGAGCTGCTTCTTGACGTTGGGTATCTCGACGCCGATGGCCTGCTTGCCCGGGATGGGGGCGAGGATGCGCACGTCGGGCGTGGCCATGGCGTAGGCGATGTCGCGGTGGAGGCTGGTGACCCGGGCGACCTTGACGCCGGGCCCGAGCTCGAGCTCGTAGCGGGTGACGGTGGGGCCGACGGTCATGCCGACGAGACGGGTCTCGACGCTGTGCTCGGCCAGGGCCCGCTCGAGGTGGTGGCCGACCTCCTCGACCGCCTTGCGATCGACGGCCTGGGCGCCGGCCCGGGTGAGGAGCTTGGCCGGCGGCAGCTTCCAGGCCGACGGCTCGGCCCCCGGTCCGAGGTCGATGGCCAGCTGCTCAGGGTCCTCGACCGGCTCGGGCGGCAGCTTGGCCTTGCGGCGCCGCCGGGCGGGCGGGGCGCCGCCGTCCTCGGTCTCGAAGTCGTAGATGTCGCCGGCGGGCGCGGCGCCGTCGGTGAGGTCGACCACGTCGCCCGGGACGGTGACCGTCGGGGTCAGCTCGGTCGGGTCGTCGAGGCCCCGGTGGTCGACCGCGGGGATGGCCTCGGCCTTCTCCCGGTCGAGGTGGAACAGCGAGCCGAAGGCCCGGGCCCCACCGGTGGCCGCCGGGCGGACCCCGGCCAGGGTCCGCTGCGCGGCAGTGCGCAGGGTGAGGTCGAGGACCAGCACGACGCCGGCCACCAGCAGGAGGACGAGGACGGCCAGCGCGCCGCCTGTGGCCACCAGCGCCTGGAGGGGCTCGCCGATGAGGGCGCCGACGATGCCGGCCGCCTCGACCAGCTCGTCGCCGGGGGCGCCGAGCGGCGGGGCGCCCTGGGCCAGGTGGAGCAGCCCGAGGGCGGCGACGACGAGCAGGACGCCGCCCAGCGCCCGGCGGGCGGGGCCGTGGGCGGCGGCGGGGATCTCGCCCGTCTCGGGGTCGGGGACGGGCTCGGGGGCGACGCGGCCCCGGATGAGCAGGATGCCGGCGCCCAGCAGGGCGACGGGCACGAGGACCCGGGCCCCCCCGACGAGCAGGCCGACGAGGCGGTCGGCGCCCCGGCCGACGGGCCCACCGGTGTCGCCGCCGTAGACGCCCAGACCGCACAGGACGCCGAGCAGGATCAGCACCAGCCCGGCCAGGTCGGCCCGGTGGCCCTCGGTCGCCCGGGACGTGGCCCGGGCCACCTTCACCAGCGTCGTGTCCTGGGGAGGAGGGGGCGGGGTGCGACGGGTCCGCGGCGTCGACGCCTTGCTGGGACCGGCCTTGGCTGTCGTCGTCCGCTTCTTCGCCGGGGCGCGGCCAGAGGACGAGGCGCGGGTGCCGGTGGTGCCCCGACCCGATCCTCCCTGGCGCGAGGACCCGGCCCGCCCCTTGGGGCGTGGGCTGCGATTGGTGGCGGTCACGGTCCCCGAACGCTACCGCGCCGCCCCGCCCGCGCCGGGGAGCCCCGGGCCGCGCCAGCCCGGTCGGCCCCACTGCCACCACCGACCACGCACCGTGTGGAAGAAATCACGTTTGCGCTCTGTGCGTATCTTCGCCTACTCTCTGTGACCAACGGGGACTCAAGGGGAGACCATGACCACGCAGCGAGCCGGCCTCGGCCACCGCAAGCCACACCACCACCACGCACAGCGATCGCTTCGGGGACGGGGGATCCGCTTCGTGGCCGTCCTGGTGGCGACGATGGCCCTCACCGTGCCCATGGCCACCCCGGCCAGCGCCGGCGACGGTGGTGGCCTCCTCGGTGGCCTGATCGGGCTCCTGGGCCACGTCGTGGGTGGCCTGCCCGCCACCCTCAACGGCGTCCTCCGGTTCGGCACCTCGCCCCTCGACGAGTTCGCCAACCAGCCCTCGGCCCCGCTCCAGCCCGGTCAGGTGACCGACCTCATCGGCGCCCGCACCCTCCACCAGCGGGGCGTCGACGGTGGCGGCGTCGACGTCGCCCTCATCGACACCGGCGTGGCCCCGGTGCCCGGCCTCGACGCCGACGGCACCGTGGTCGTCGGGCCCGACCTCTCGTTCGACTCCCAGGGCAGCGACATGCCGGCCGGCATCGACGCCTTCGGCCACGGCACCCACATGGCCAGCCTCATCGCCGGGCGGGGGACCACCCAGACCCGGGGCGTCGCCCCCGGCGCCCGCATCCTCGACATGAAGGTCGGCGCCTCCAACGGGGCGGTCGACGTGTCCCAGGTGATCGCCGCCGTCAACTGGGTCGACCAGCACCGGAACGACCCGGGCATGAACGTGCGGGTCATCAACCTCTCCTACGGCACCGACGGGGTGCAGCCCTACCAGGTCGACCCGCTGGCCCACGCCGTGGAGACGGCCTGGCGCCACGGGATCGTCGTGGTCGTCGCCGCCGGCAACAGCGGCGGGGCCCTGACCAACCCGGCCATCGACCCCTACGTCCTCACCGTCGGCGCCGCCGACATGGGCACCAGCGTCACGTCGGTCGCCGACGACAAGACCGCCGCCTTCAGCTCGGTCGGCACCGCCCAGCGGCGGGTCGACCTGCTCGCCCCCGGCGTGTCGCTCATCGGCTCCCGGGTTCCGGGCTCCGAGGCCGACCAGGCCCACCCCGAGGCCCGCGTCGGCACCACCCAGTTCCGTGGCTCCGGCACCTCGCAGGCCGCCGCCGTCGTGTCCGGGTCCGTGGCCCTCCTCCTCGACCAGCGCCCCGACCTGACCCCCGACCAGGTCAAGGACGTCCTGACCGGCAGCGCTCGGGTCCTGGTCCGCTCAGCCCTGACCAGCCAGGGTGCCGGCCTCCTCAACCTCGGCCCGGCGGCGGTCCTCCCCGCCACCGACGGCCCGCAGACGCACCCCGTCTCGACCGGCCGGGGCAGCCTCGACGCCGCCCGGGGCACGTCCCGGGTCAGCGACGGCCAGGCCTCCCTGACCGGTGAGGTCGACGTCATGAGCGCCCCCTGGCGCCCGGAGACCTGGGCCGCCCAGACCACCGCCGCCACCACGTGGGACCGCGGCAGCTGGAACGGCAACACCTGGACCGGCGACGGCTGGGTCGACGGCGACCAGGGCAGCTTCACCGGCCGCACCTGGCGGGGTCAGGCCTTCAGCGGCCGGACCTGGCGGGGCGAGACCTGGACCGGGCGCACCTGGCGGGGCGAGGCCTGGTCGGGACGCACCTGGCGAGCCGACATCTGGACCGGCCGCACCTGGCGCTCCGCCTGACGATCTGGATTCGCCCCGCACCTTGAGCGTCTGGCATCGGTCTCCGATGTCAGGCGCTCGCCGCTCGAGGGGACGGGGCGACCTCACGACCGTGCGGTCGGGGCCGATGGGTGGCGGTGACCGGCTCGCCCGACGACGCGACGACTGACGCACCTGTCGCCGAGGAGGAGTCGGACCGGCGCGCCCGGTTGGGGGTGACGGCCTTCGCCGTCGG
Source organism: Iamia sp. (assembly GCA_035318405.1). GTDB lineage: Bacteria > Actinomycetota > Acidimicrobiia > Acidimicrobiales > Iamiaceae > Iamia. Next base: position 4,898 of record DATHEV010000376.1, on the reverse strand, counting down.
CCTCTCCGGCCTCGCCGCCGCCGCCATCGGCGCGGTCCACCAGGGCCACCTCATCTCCTCCACCCCGGTGATCGTGGCCATCGCCGTGGCCGTGCTCTACGTGCTGGCCGAGCTGTACACGGTCGACCTCGAGCTGCGGCGCGAGAGCCACACCTTCGCCTTCTCGGCCGTGCCCCTGGTCGTGGGCCTGCTGCTGCTCGGGCCCGTCCCGGTGGCGCTGATCCGGGTGGGTGTCTCGCTGGCCGTGCTGGGCGGCGTCCGCCGCCAGCCCCCGTTCAAGCTGCTGGCCAACCTGGCCACGCACCTGACCGAGGTGGCCGTGGCCGCCGCCCTCATGGCGCTCCTCCCCCGCGGCGGCGACATCGACCTCACCGTGTGGCTGGTGACCTTCGCCGCCGTGGCCCTCGCCGACCTGGCCGCCGCCATCGTGGTGACGCTGGTGATCCGGGTCTACGCCGGCGAGTGGGAGCCGCTGCTGTGGGAGGGCATCTGGTTCGGGTCGCTGCTCGCCCTGGTCGACGTCTCGCTGGCGCTGGTGGTGGTGACCCTGGCCCAGGAGGAGCTGGCGTCGGTGTGGCTGCTCGTCACCGTCGGCGCCTTCCTCGTCATCGTCAGCCGGTCCTACGCCGGCCTCCGCACCCGCTACCGCAGCCTGGGCCTCCTCGACGACTACACCCGGCGGCTGGGCCGGGCCGTCACCGAGGGCTCGCCGGTGACCGAGCTGCTCGTCCAGACGGGCGACATCCTCCACTCCGAGGCGACCTGGCTGGTCCTCCGCGACGGGGACGCCGTGCACCGGGTCGAGCTGGGCGCCGACGGCGAGGCCGTCGAGCACCCGGGGACCGATCTCGACCGCCACCTGCTCGATGTCGTCGGGCAGGCACGGCGCGAGTCCGACGAGGCCAACGCCCGCCACCTCACCGCCGACGAGACCGCCCCCGACGACCTGCTGACGGCGGCCGGCCTGCGCGAGCTCATCGCCGCCCCCGCCCTCGTCGACGACACGACCGACGCCGTGCTGGCGGTCGGCGACCGCAGCGGCGACCTGCGCACCTGGGACCGCGACGACGTGGCCCTCTTCGAGACCCTCGCCGTCCACGCCGGCGTCTCGCTCCGCAACGCCGACCTCCTCGACCGGCTGCGCCAGGAGGCCCGGGCCAACGAGCTCCTGGCCCGCACCGACACGCTGACCGGGCTGGCCAACCGGCGGGACTTCACCGCCCACGTCGCCCGGCGGCTGGCCGTCGACCAGGACTTCGCCGTCGCCGTCCTCGACGTCGACCGCTTCCGGGAGATCAACGACACCCTGGGCCACGAGTTCGGTGACACCGTGCTGGTCGAGATCGGCCAGCGCCTCGCGGCCACCTCGGGCGTCGAGCACCTGGCCCGTCTGGGCGGCAACGAGTTCGCCGCCGTGGTGGCCGGCCGCGGCCCCGAGCAGGCCGCCGCCGGCGCCCGCGCCCTGCGCGCCGCCCTGGGCGAGGCCTTCTCGATCGGCAGCCTGGTCCTCGACATCACCGCCAGCGTCGGGGTGGCCCTGGCCGGCCCCGGGGCCGACGACGAGGTCACGCTCCTGCGCCGGGCCGACGTGGCCATGTACAACGCCAAGGACGGGCGCTCCGGCATCGAGCTGTACAGCGTCAGCCGGGACCGCACCGACCCCGGCCGGCTCACCCTGATCACCGACCTGCGGGCCGCCATCGAGAGCCGCGACCTCGAGCTCCACTACCAGCCGCTGGTGCGCTTCGACACCGGGGAGGTGGCCGGCTGCGAGGCCCTCCTCCGCTGGACGCACGCCGAGCGGGGCTTCGTCCCGCCCGACGTCTTCATCCCCATGGCCGAGATCTCCGGCCTGATCCGGCCCCTCACCCAGCTGGTGCTGGAGATGGCGACCGAGCAGGCGGCCCGCTGGCGCGATGCCGGGCTCCCACTCCAGGTGGCGGTCAACATCTCGTCGTACAACACGACCGAGCTCGACCTGATCAGCCGGATCAGCGAGCTGCTGGAGCACCACCGCCTGCCGCCCGAGTCGCTCAAGGTCGAGCTGACCGAGTCGGCCGCCATGGTCGACCCCGAGGTCAGCATGGCGATGATGGCCGGGCTGGCCGCCACCGGCGTGCCGGTGGCCATCGATGACTTCGGCACCGGCTACTCGTCGCTCTCGTACCTGACGATGCTCCCGGCCCGGCAGCTCAAGATCGACCGGTCCTTCGTGCGGGACCTGGGCACCGACCGGGCGGCCGAGAGCGTGGTCCGGGCCATCGTCGACCTGGGCCGCAGCCTCGACCTGGAGATCGTGGCCGAGGGCATCGAGAGCGACGTCCAGCTCGACGTGCTGCGGGCCGGCGGGTGCACCCTGGGTCAGGGCTACTACTTCAGCCGGCCGGTCCCCGCCGCCACCTTCGACCAGTGGCGGGCCCGACACCGCTCCCCCACGCCGGTCGCCTAGCCGGCAGGCGCCCACGAGGTGCCTGGCACCTCGTGGGCGCGATCAGGCGGGGAGGACGCCGGCGGCGCGGGCGTCGCGCAGCCAGTCGGGGAACTCGCCGAGGAGACGGCGGTAGAGCTCGGCGTCGTCGACGGTGTCGATGTCGTCGACGGCGAAGAAGCCGACGTTGTCGACCACCCGGCCCTCCATCTCGTCGAGCCGCTCCAGCACGCCGTACTTGGCCTTGCCGAGCCCCACGAACTGCCAGAAGGCGGGGCGGTGCGACGCCTTGCTCACCAGGTCGGCGATCTCCTGGCGCTTGGCGAAGCCGCCGTCGGTGAAGAAGAGGACCAGCGTGGGCGTGGGGTCGTCGGGCCGGATGTCGTCGAGGACCGCGTTCATGATCGGGATCTCGTCGTTGCCGTGGCCGATGGCGTTGTAGTCGACGCCGCCGACGATGCCCCTGAGGTGCAGGTGGGTGTCGGCCCAGGTGTCGAGGTCGGCCACGTGGAGGTCGGGCAGGCGCAGGTAGGACCGGGCGTAGAGGTAGGCCTCGAGGGCGCCGTCGTCGTCGAGCTGCACGGCCACCGGCACCATCCGCTCGACCACCCGGTGGATGGCCTTGGTGGCGTAGAGCTGGTGCATCGACCCGGTCTTGTCGATGACCATGATCACCCGGGCCCGCTGGGTGGCGGCGCCCTTCTCGAGCAGGACCTTGTGGACCTCGCGCTTGCGGAGGTCGAGCTGCTGGCGCTTCTCGAGCGAGACGCGCTCCTCGCCGGGCACCGACCGCGGCCCGTCCGCCGCCGGCGGGGCCGCCGGAGCCGCCGTTGGAGCGGGAGCCGGTGCCGCCGCGGGCTCGTCCTCGGCCACCGCCACGCCGAAGTGGGTCACGAGCGAGGCCAGGCCCTCGGCCCAGCCGGCCGAGACGGACCGGACCTTCCAGCCGTCGCCCCGCCGGTAGACCTCGACCAGCAGCGCGGCGCGCTCGGCACCCAGCCCGGACGCGGGGGCGGTGTGCGTCTCGGCCCCGTCGGACACCGTGGCGCCCAGCCCGGCGACCTGCCCGAGCGGGTCGGCCACGCCGTCGTCGAGGGCGACGGCCACGGCGAGGGTGGCCACGTCGGCCGGGATGCCGGCCAGATCGACCCGCACGTGATCGCCGCCCACCAGCTCGACGGCGCCCTCGGGCGAGCGAGGCTGGTTGAAGAACACGAGGTCGTCCTCGCGCCGGACCGTGCCGCTGGCCCCGAGCTGGAAGACGAGCAGGTCGACGGTGCCGGGCTGGGCCCCCGCCACCGAGACCTCCAGCGGGCCACCCGACAGCCCCGTGTTGGCGCCAGGTCCGAGATCCACGACGGCTCCTAGGACTCCATCACCACGGGGACGATCATCGGCTTGCGCCGGGTGCGGGCGTTCACGAAGCGGCCGGTCGAGCGGCGGACCACCCGGGCCATGGCCTCGACCCCGCCGGTGGGATCGTCGACCAGCGCCTGCTGGAGCTCCTTGGCCACCGCGGCCCGGCACTCGTCGAGGAGGTCCTCGGCCTCGGCGGCGTGGACCCAGCCGCGGGTGATGACCTCGGGCCCGACCACGATGGTGGCGGCGTCGAGGTCGACGCCGGCGATGACCACGACGACGCCCTCGTCGGCCAGCACCTTGCGGTCGCGGAGCACGCCGTGGCTGACGTCGCCGATGCCGAGGCCGTCGACGTAGAGGTAGCCGGCCGGGACGCGCCCGGACTTCTTGACGCCGGCGTCGGTGAGCGTGACCTGGTCGCCGTCCTCGCACAGGAGCACCCGGTCGTCGGGCACGCCCATGATGCGCCCGAGGGCGGCGTGGCTGACCATGTGGCGGTACTCGCCGTGCACGGGGATGAACCACTGGGGCTTGGCGATCGAGAGGAAGGTCTTGAGCTCGTCGGCCTTGGCGTGACCGGTGGCGTGGACGTCCTCGATGCCGGAGTGGACGACCTGGACGCCGAGGCGCATGAGGCCGTCGATCACCTTCGACACGTTCATCTCGTTGCCCGGGATCGGGTGCGAGCTGAGGATGACGGTGTCGTTGGCGTCGAGCTTCAGGAACTTCGACGACTGGTTGGCCATCAGGGCCAGCGCCGACATGGGCTCGCCCTGCGATCCGGTGGAGATCACGCAGACCTTGCCGGGGTCGAGATCGCCGACCTCGTCGATGTCGCGCAGGCGCGAGTCGGGGATGTTCAGCAGGCCCATGTCCCGGGCCAGCTTCACGTTCTTCTTCATCGACATGCCGAGCGTCGCCACCGTGCGGTCGAAGGCGATGGCCGCATCGGCGATCTGCTGGATCCGGTGGATGTGGCTGGCGAAGCAGGTGGTGACGATGCGCCGGCCCTCGTGGGCGTGGAACAGGTCGTAGAGCACCTTGCCGACCGAGGTCTCGCTGCGGCTGTGGCCGTGCTGGTCGGCGTTGGTCGAGTCGGCCAGCAGGAGAC